>JAVHRU010000001.1:0-21950 GCA_036171835.1 Sulfurimonadaceae bacterium
GGTTTTTAGAAGAATTTAAAAAGAATTTGCATTTTGTTGGGTTTTTGTGGGATTTGTAAAGATTTGATACATTTCGACTGATAATCTATGAAATAATATTTTATTTCATAGATATCTAGGCTATCCAGCCACCACCAATGAGTTTATTATCATCATAGAAGACTGCTGCTTGTCCTTTTGCTACACCAAAAACTGATTCATGCAATATCACTTCTGCTCTATTTTTAAAAATCTCAACACTACATGGTACGGCTTTCGTTCTGTATCTTAGTTTTACAGTAGATTCAAATTTACTTCTATCATCAAACATATTCATATCTCTCAAGTTTACTTTGTTACATGCCAGATCCTCTTTTTGTCCAACCACAATCTCATTTTTTTCATGATCAATACTTACTACATAGTGTGGATCATGTGCGCCTTTTACTGTAAAGCCTTTTCTCTTTCCTATTGTGTAATGCATATACCCTTTATGCTCACCAACGATATTACCTTCTTGGTCCAAAACATCCCCAACTTTATCTACATTGACATATTCTTTTAATATATCAGTATAAGTTGTTTCGACAAAACATATTTCACTCGACTCAGCCTGTGATGCAAAAGACTCCAAGCCTTCTATAGAAGCAGCTATCTTTTTTATATCACTTTTTTTGCGTGTTCCCATTGGAAATAGTAATCTAGGAACGATCTCTTTATCTATATAGAATAAAAAGTAACTTTGATCTTTTGTATCATCTTCTGCTTGTAAAAGATACTTTCCATCATGTTGTATGTAGTGACCAGTAGCAATAAAATCTGCATTAATAGAATCTGCAAATTTTGTCATCTCGCCAAATTTTAAATTTCTATTACATAAGGCACATGGATTGGGAGTTTGACCATTTTTGTAGGTTTCTATAAAAGGATTGAAGACTTTTTCTTTGAATACATCTTCTAAATCTAGTATGTGAAGTTTTATGCCGACAATATCTGCAGCTTTTTGGGCTCTTGCTTGATGTATTTCATGATAACCCGGTTTCGAGTGAAGACGCATATACACACCTTCGACTTCATAACCATCCTCTTTGAGAATTAGCGCAGAAACTGTTGAGTCAACTCCACCACTCATTCCGATCAAAACTTTTTTATTCATCATATCTCTTTATTGTATAATTAAAATTTATCGTAAAATTATAACACTTTAAAAAAGAAAGATTCTGAAATTATAAGATTAAGATTTTAATTTATTTAATCTATCTCTTTTTGTGCCTATTGTTGTTATCTGAATTCCGAAGTTACCATCGACAATGACAACCTCGCCTTGAGCTATGACATGATCATCAACTAAAATATCCAAAGGATCATTTGCTAACTGGTTCAGTTCAATGACAGAACCTATATCCATATTTAGAACATCTTTTAAAAGCATCTTCTTTTTACCAATTCTCACACGTACAGGAAGCTTGACATCTAAAATCAACGATATATTTTTCATATCACCATAATCTACAGGTACTTCTTGATCATTCAAAGAGTTTGCCAAGACTGCTTTTATCTCTTTTGAAGGGGTTGGAACACTTTCATTTATAGCACCACCATGAAATGATTTTTCAAATTTTTCATCTACGATAAGCATCATAAGTGAATTCAGCTCTCCAAGACTAAATGTATATACATACATCTTACTGTAGCTATCAAGATTAATTTCACCATCATCTTTTATGTAATTAACACCATCTACTTTTAGAGTTACTTTTGGCAACTCTTTTTGTGCAGATAATGTATTTGAGATGGCACCCATAACATTTGATATGATCTCTTTAATTGCATCGATATCATCATCATTCATATCTTCTTTGCTTTCGCCATCACCACCAAGCATCATATCGCCAAGAGCAGTAGCAAGTACTGGCGAAACAGCAACCATTATTTTTGCTTCAATATCTCCACTGACGCTGATTTTTACTAAAGCTATCGGAGGAATAATATTAGAGATAATAGAGATATTTTCCTCTTCTTTTTTTGTTAACGATGGAGCCTGCCCGATTAAACTCTCAATAGTTGCTACAGTTTCACGTTCAAATAGTTTAATAAACTCTTCCATCTAATCAATCCTCATATTCGTTATTATCATCTTCATTTATGATATCTTTTGCGCCGCTTATTTTAGCTTTACGCTGTCTTTCCAGATTTTCCAAAGTACGTTTGACTGAATCTTTTTCAGTGTGAACCATCTCGGTAACTTGAATAGATTTTCTAAATCTTCTCAAACCTATTTCACCTTTAAACCTAACTTTTCCATCGACTGAAAGCGAAACAATATCGTTTGCATCCGTATTTAAACGTATAATATCTCCAATTTTCAGATCAAGTACTTCTCTCATATCAAGCTCAGCAGAACCTAAATTTGCTTCTACATTGACTTGTGCTCCGCCAAGTAAAACCTGAAGTTCCTGGTTTCTACTCTTTTTAGAACTCGTTTCATTAAGCATCAAATCACGACTTGCAAGCTTTGGTAAAACCGGTTCGAGCGATATTACAGGATAACAGATGTTCATCATCCCCGAACTATGTCCAATAATAATTTCCATAACAACCATAACAACGATCTCATTTTGTGCAACAATCTGTACGACATTGGGACTGGATTCTTTTGACTCAATATTTGGATACAAATCTGTCACCGGACCCCAAGCTTCCTTGAGTGTCGACATCATAACTCTCAAAATAGTCTCAAAAAGGCTGAGTTCTATGTCTGAAAATTCTCTTGTTGTTTCAAAGGGTTCACCTTTTCCACCAAGAAGTCTGTCAAGCATTGGAAAAGCGATGGAAGGATTAATCTCTAAAATACCGTTTCCTTCAAGAGGTTTCATGGAAAAAACATTAAAACTTGTCGGATTTGGCAAAGACATCAAAAACTCACCATACGTCATTTGATCGACTGAATGAAGCTGAATTTCTACAATCGAACGCATAATAGATGAGATTTGTGAAGAGAGTGAACGCGCCATTTTGTCATGAATACCACGAAATGCACGTAGCTGTTCTTTTGAGACACGGTTTGGGCGCTTGAAATCATAAAGTGTTATCTGACGCTGTGAATATGACTCATCACTGCCATTCTCTTCTAAAGATTCATCCCCTTCATCTACAACGTCAAGTAGAGCGTCTATCTCTTCTTGTGAAAGTATATCTGCCATATTATGCTCCTACACTCTCTTTTATTTTTAAAATAACTGACTTATGAATTTGTGAAATTCTTGATTCAGTTATATCTAGAACGGCACTAATTTCTTTGAGTGTCAACTCTTCAAAATAATAGAGCTGAATCACCATCTGTTCGCGTTCGCTATAGGTTAATAAAATTTCTTCTATCAACTCTATAAGCTGTTCTTTCTCGATTTTTTCCAAAGTTTCAGTGGCATCATTGTCATTAAAATGATCATCAAGCGGCATAATTGTATAAATAGCCGATGCGATGCGTGCTTCATGGATCTTCTCTTCGCTCTCACCTTCAATCATTTGCATGAGCTGAATATCTGTAGGCTCTGCGTCATGTGTCAAAAGATATTCTTCAACTATATAATCTATTCGCTTAACAAGTTTTCTACTTGCACGGCTTAAAATATCCAAAGATCTGAGATAATCTAGCATAGCACCGTAAACTCTCTTTTTGGCGTATCCCCAAAAAGAATCGTTTTGGACCTCATCATATCTACGTGCTAATTTAACTAATTCTTCTGTTCCAATAGCATTGAGATCCATATAGTCTACTGAGCTTGGTAATCTTTCTTTGAGTCTAAAAGCCATAGCCTTCACTGCTGGAAGGTATTGGATCGCGAGTTCATCCTCTTTATGTTTGAGTTCATTTGCATAAGCAGTTATCATGCAGCAGCCTTCACAGTATCCTGAGTGTTCATCTTAATAGCGGCATCTGTGATCTTATGTGCCGAATCGATTACTTTTTCTCTTTTATTTATCTCTTTTACAATACGATCAAGATCGGATTCATGTCTGTTTTTTGCAAAATTATAAGTTTTAACACTGAGCGTTCTGAAATAAAATGCTACAACAAGATGTGAAAATAAATAAAAAAAGATTGTAATTAAAAAAGTATATGTTAACAAACCATCTGCACTATCTGACTTTAACAATCCAAAAATAACTCCGACAAAGAATCCCTGAACTGTAAAAAAAGAGACAAAATTTGGTGCTAACATAAATAAGTACCCCTTTTAAAAAATTAAAAATGTTGCATTAAACGTCTAAAAAGCCCCGTTAATCCACTCTCTGTGGAAGAAACTAGCACATTTCGTTCCAAATTCTTTGCGATCTCCTGAGCTATTAGTTCGAGATCTATCACAGGTTGAGAGCCTTGAGAAACAACGCTCACAAGTTGTCTTTGCTTCACTGCCATCGAGACTCTGCTATCAGAATTCACTTTTCCAAGAAATGTCAAATTGAGATCTTCTCTGATGTTTGAATGAGCGACTTTTTTTATCTTATTAAATACTGCCAGAGCTTCTGATTCTCCACGCACTTGATTCATAATCATCGAGATGTCATTACGCATCGTCGCTATTGTTTTGATAGTTGCATAGGCATCTGTGATCGCTGCGGGATCAGGTACTGTCACGACTATTACATCGTCTGCGGCTTTTAAAAACATCTGAATATGCTCGCCGATTCCAGCGCCCGTGTCTATGATCATGACATCAAGTTTATCTAAAATCTCAGCTTCTTGCATAAATCTCGCAAAAAGTGCTTCATCAGCGTACTTTAAAATCTCATTTCCACTGTCTCCGGGAATCAAAATAAGATTTCTTGTGATCGGTATCAAAATATCTGAAACTTTTGCTTCGCCTTTGAGTACATGTAAGATATTTTTTTTAATTTTGACATTAAACATGACATCAAGATTTGCAAGTCCGATATCTGCATCAAAAATTCCAACATTAATGCCATTTTGAGACAGAATATAAGCTAAATTTGAACTAATAGTACTCTTACCTACTCCGCCTTTACCACTAGTAATTGCGATAAATCTTGTCTTCTTGGATTTTTTTGCAGACGATGTCGCTATAAGCTGTTCTAATTTTTCAGCTTGATGCCCAATCATAGCTTGCTCCTGTTAAAACCATGGAGTAAACACTCCACCAAGAAGTCGCTATTCGCGACTATCAAATCTTCTGGAACTTCTTGTCCAACAGAAAAATAACTAATAGGTTTTTTTGTTTCATAGACTAAAGAAAAAATATTTCCAAATCCTCTTGTCTCATCAAGCTTAGTAAACATCATCGTATCCACATCAAGTGGCTCAAAATTGTCATATGTAGCTTTTAAGTCCTCATATTTTATAGAACTCGGCATCACTAACACCACATCAATACTAAATTCTGTCGTATTGGACTTAAGGCACTCATATATTTTCTCTATTTTATTCTTATCATACGGACTTGAACCCATCGTATCGATCAATATATAATCACAATAGCGCAGTGAATTAAGCGCACTTGAAAACTCCGGAGGATCAACAACCGTTTCGATACCAAGTTTCATCATCCTAGCATACTGCATCAGTTGTTCTACTGCACCAATTCTATATGTGTCTAAGACAACAAGCCCGACTTTATATCTTTTCTCCATCAAGTAAGAGTAACGAGCTGCAAGTTTTGCGATGGAAGTAGTTTTTCCCACTCCCGTAGGACCCACAAGCATGATCACTCTTTTGGTATTTGATGTCGGTAGAGTTTCCATTCTCACGGGAACCATCTTTCGTAAAATCGATTTAAAATAACGTTTGACAGTTTCAGAGTTTTCTCGCATCTTTAATGGCATATGCTCAAGACTTAGATGCATCATCTCATCAAGATGTTCCTTATTCATACCGCTTTCAAACGCCATCTTATAGATCTCAGCGAATTCAGGAGGAATAGCACGATCAAGATGTGGTGAACGCTCTTGCCAAAACATATTTTGGATAAGTTTGACTCTGTCCCCAAGTTTTGAAAGTTCTGTTTTTATATCATTCAACTCTTTTGGTTGTGCTACTTCAGTTACTACAGCTTTATCTTTTTCATAAGTTTCACTATTGCTGACTTTTGCAATTTCTGAGATCTGTCTTGCCGCTTTAGAAATATTGTAAAACACATCTTCACTTTCCTGCTTTACAGGCTTTTGCATCTCCAGCGGTCTTTGTTTTGGCCTTGGTGGTGTTTTCATCTCTTTTTCATCGACAGCAACGACTATCTCATAGAGAGGTTCTTTTCCTAAAGCCTTTTTTTGGATCTCTCTTGTTTCGATGAGCATCGCATCTTCACCGACTGCAGCTTGTGCTTTTTTAAGTGCTTCTGTCGGTGTTTTTCCGCTGAATGTTAAAATCTTCATCTTTTTATACTTGATAATGGAATAAGCACGCTCTCTCTTTTCATCCACTCTGGATGTGGAACTTTTAGGGACTTTGTATCAATAACACGGTTGTCAAAAAATAAAATATCCAAATCTAAAGTCCTTGGCGCATTTGCGAAACTGCGCTTTCTTGAAAATCTTTTTTCCAAACGCATCAAAAAGTCCAAAAAAACTTTCGGTTGCATTGAAGTAGCCAAAACTATAACAGAGTTTAAAAAATCATCCTGATTGGCATATCCAAAAGGAGGATTTATTAAAATCGGTGCAGTACGTAAAATCTCCACTCGTTTATCGGTTTGAAGTTTAAAAAAAAGATGATTGAACCTTCTTAAAATATCACCGACATTTCCACCAATCCCAATCGTCACTTGATAGCGATGAGTCGATGACTGTACTTTTTTATATGGAAAGCGTGTTGTTGTGATAAGAGTTAACTTCTCACTTAAAACACGTTTTTTGATCATTTTACGCCTGCGTATTTTCTTGATGCGCTCTTTGCGCTTCTTGCATCGCTCTTAATTCATTGAACAGTTGTAACATTCCGACCATTGCAAGATGATAACCAAAAGGTCCAAAACCGATCAATGAAGAGGTACAAACAGGAGCTATTAAGTTCTTTTGACGAAACTCTTCACGACGGTAAGTGTTAGAGATATGAACCTCAATAGTCGGAATGGAAACCGCACTGATAGCATCACGAATAGCAACTGAAGTATGTGTATAAGCTGCAGGATTGATAATGATACCATCCGCATCGCCATAACACTCTTGGATTCTGTCAACAAGTTCACCCTCTAAATTACTCTGAAAAAACTCTATCTCTATCCCATTTTGTTCTGCAACATCTTTCATCTGAGCATGAATATTTTCAAGCTTCATATGCCCATAAAACTGTTGTTCACGCACACCTAGCATATTGAGATTTGGACCTTGGATAACTACAATTTTCATTTTTGACCTTTTTTAAGTTAAATAGTTTAATTAAGCGCCAATTTTATCAAAATTATGCATAATCTATTTTAAAATAGACAACAAAAGAGTAAATGTGAAAATTATAAATCCAAATTATATCTATCAAGATGGTTTCATCTTAGAAAACCATGCCATTGCCTTTGAAAAAAGCATAAAAAAAATCGCGCCGATTGAAGAATTGACGAAGCTTTTTCCAGAGGCACAAATCATAGAACTGCCAGCTAACTCACTCATTATGCCTGGACTTATCAATGCGCATGTGCATCTTGAATTTAGTGCCAACAAAGAAACCTTAGAGTATGGAGATTTCTTGCAATGGCTCTACAGTGTCATTGGAAACCGTGATGAGCTCATAGGCTCTTGCGACACTGCATGTATGAAAAAAGCGGCGCAGATGATGCTGGAATCTGGTATCACGACTTATGGAGCAGTGAGTTCTTATGGGATGGATCTTGATGCTGCAGCTTCTTCGGCTCAAAATGTTGTGTTTTTCAATGAACTTATAGGTTCACAAGCGACTATGGCTGATGCGCTCTTTGCAGATTTTACGGCACGTCTTGATGCATCCAAATCCATAAAACGTGAAGGATTTTACCCAGCAGTTGCTATTCATTCGCCCTACTCCGTGCATCCAGTTTTAATAAAACAAGCACTTGAGATGGTAAAAAATGAAAAATTGCCTCTTTCTGCACACTTCTTAGAAAGTCCAGCGGAAAAAAAATGGCTCGAACAAAGTGAAGGAGATTTCAAAAAATTCTTTGTCGATTTCTTAAAACAGGAAAAAGCTGTTTCAGATACCAAAGAGTTTTTAAGTAATTTTGTAGAGGTTCCAACACTTATGACTCACGTTGTGCAAGCTGGAAGTGAGGAATTAGAAATCCTCTCTAAGTCCAAGCACACCGTCATCCATTGTCCTATTTCAAACCGACTACTCGGAAATGGAGCTATCGATTTAGAGGAACTCGATAAACACAATATCCGCTGGATCTGTGCAACTGATGGCCTGAGTTCAAACTACACTCTCAATCTTTTTGAAGAGATGAAAATAGCACTTTTTATGCATCACGGGGCCGATCTGTTAACGTTAGCAAAAAGACTTTTACAGAGTGTAACTAAAGATGCGGCAGAGGCGCTTGATCTTAATACCGGTGAGATAAAAGAGGGAAAAAATAGCGATATGTTGGTCTTAGAGCTTACATGTAAGCCAAATGAACAACTTCCGTTGCATTTACTCTTGCATGGATATAATATCTCGAAAATATACATAAACGGAAAACAGGTCAAAGGAGACTAGATGGAAAGACTTAAAAAACTATTATTACCCATAACAGCACCCATAGAGTTTATCCAAAACCACTTTAAGGCGATGGTTTTTCTGCTCATCGTCGTCTTGATCTTTATGCCAAGCGATGATGAATCTCTCATGCCCCATAACCTTGAAAAAATATCCTTAAGCGGTCCGATTATGGATGTAAATGAAGTGGTTAAAAAGCTTGATGATGCGCGTCTTAATGATAAAGTAAAAGGCGTATTACTTGTCGTAGATTCTCCGGGCGGTGCTGTTGCACCATCTCTTGAAGTCGCATATGCGGTTAAAAGATTAAAAGTAGCAAAACCTGTCGTCGTTTATGCAAGCGGGACGATCGCAAGCGGAAGCTATTACTCTTCTATCTGGGCGAGTGAAATCGTTGCCAATCCTGGAAGCATGGTTGGAAGTATCGGTGTAATTATGGAAGGTGCAAATCTAAGTGAAATTATGCAGAAAATCGGTATTAAAACACAAGTAGTCTCGGCAGGTAAATACAAACAACTCGGCACATCTGATCGTGAATGGCTTCCTTTTGAAAAAGAGGAACTTAACAAAGTGATCCAAGGTACCTATAATATGTTTGTCGCAGATGTTGCTAGTGCAAGAAAACTAAACATCAAAGATGCGCCAAATTTTGCAAACGCACATATTTTCACAGCTTCTCAAGCCAAAGCTGTAGGACTTGTCGATAAGCTAGGCGTAAGTTATGACGCAGAAAATGATCTTATCAAACTATCAGGTATCAAAGACCCTGTTTGGAACAAGGAAGATCCTATGGATAAGTTTATAAAAAAGATCACAGCTCAGACGGCTGTAACTTTAAATACCTACTTTCCGGCGCTTTCTTTAAGATAAGTCACTCTTACATGTAAGGATTTTTTTCCTTACATATAGATATTAGAACTCTTTTTTTTAAAACTCTATCAATAAACTTGGATATTTAGCACTTTTGAAGTGACTTTCATCTTTTCATTCATCAACTCAAAGTTTTCATCTATATGTAAAGCATCAAGAGATATGACTTTTCCACTTTTACTTATCTGAGCAAAGCCCGAAATAACTCTATTTTTCGGGTTATTTGAAATAAGATTTTCTCTTAAAGCGTGAAGCCTACTCTGTTTTTGAGAAAAAATTGTTTGCATCTGATGAGAAAGGCGTACATGTAAAGGTTTTATCTCTTGAAAAAGATTTCTCATTCTGAATTCTATTGTTTGAGAGAATCGCTCTTTTAACTGAAGAATCTCAGCTTTTTTTTGTTTTATTTGTTGCTCAATTGAATTTTGCTCATACAGCTTTTTGATATGTAAAAGTGCCTGAGAAGCATTGAATATTTTTGCACTCACAGTATTGTTATAGTTTTGAGAAAGTGCGTCCAAAGTTTGATACAGTTCATTTGTATCCGGTAATATCATCTGCATCGCAGCACTCGGAGTCGGAGCTCTCAAATCTGCTACAAAGTCGGAGATAAGATAATCTATCTCATGCCCAACAGCTGAGACGATGGGTGTTTTAGCTTCAAAAATTGCATCAGCGACTATCTCTTCATTAAATGACCAAAGATCCTCTATACTTCCGCCACCACGACCAAGGACGATAATGTCATATCCTTTTACATCGCTTACATGTAAGGCATCGACAATATTTTGTGCGCTGTTGTTTCCCTGCACTAATACATCATAGATATCAATTTCTAAAACTCTGTATCTTTGGTTTGCAACTCGAAGCATATCTTGCAAAGCCGCGCCAGTTGCTGAAGTGATGAGTGCAATTTTTTTGGGAAATTTCGGAAGAGTTTTTTTTCTATCAGGAGCAAAATAGCCTTTGTTGAAAAGTTTTTGCTTGAGCTGTTCATACGCAAGTGCGAGCGCGCCTTGACCTGAGGGTTCTATCATAAAGCAGTTTATCTGATACTCGCCTCTTGGAGTGTACACACTTACAGCGCCATCGACTACAACTTTGAGTCCCTCTTCGAGTCTAAATTTTAGCTTACTTGCGTTGCCCTTGAACATCACACCTTTAATAGAGGAGTCTTTGTCCTTGAGAGTAAAATAGATGTGTCCGCTGTTGTGAAAAGTGATGCGAGAGAGTTCACCCTCAACAAAAACACGCACAAAACTGCTCTCAATAAGAGTCTTGATCTGCTCGTTGAGTGATGAAACGCTAAGCGTGTGCATCTATTTTTTTCGCGCGATAAGGAGTGTGGAGATATCCATAGAGAAGCTTTTTGTATACAAAATCTCAAAACCTGCATCTATAAGTTCATTTTGCATATTTTCTACAGTGGAAAATGTTTCAATAGAATTTGGAAGATACTCATATGCTTCAAGGTTTTTAGAGATAAAACCGCCCACTTTTGGCAAGATTTTGTTCATATAGAAATCCCTTACTTTACCTAAAAGGGATGGGTTTTCATTTTTCATAAACTCTAATATAACAACCAAACCGCCCTGCTTCAAAACACGGTTGAACTCTTGGAGTGCTTCAACTCTTTGCACAACATTTCTAATCCCGTAAGTGATGCTGATAATATCTGCACTTTCACTCTCAAGCGGAATTTCTGTAGCTTTTGCAGTATGGTACTCAAAATCTGGAAACTTCACTTTTGCAACATCAAGCATTCCATTAGACGGATCAACTCCCACGATCTTACCGATTGCAACACCGGAAGTGAGTGCCACTTTACGCCAGTAGTCCATCATATCACCCGTTCCACAGGCAACGTCGACGATCATATCGACACTGTCGCCCTTATTATAATCATATGCCAAGTTACAAGCTTTTTTTCTCCAGCTGCGATCCACGCCCATACTCATTACGCGGTTTGCCGTATCATAAGTTGGTGCTATATCATCGAACATCGATACAATTTTTTCCTGTTTTTCCATACCCAAAACCTTATTTATATTAATTTCATCCAGATTAAAATATCACCTGCTTCTTTGCTTACATGTAAGAGTTCAAATTGAGATTCTGCATGATTAAAGCAACCTTGTCCGCCCATTTTTGGTGCGACAAAACTCAGGTAGTAATCTACATGATTTTTGCTTAACTCAAACATATTTGAGCCGCCTTCAATCATAATGCAGTTATAATCTTTCAATTGTTCAAAATCACTTTCAATATGTACTTTTCTTTCTGGAACACTAAAGAGCGGAATAGTTTTATCGAACTCTTTTGTTCGAGATACTATCAAAATATCAGGAGATTTCCCCTCGCAGAGTCTTGCATCAAGTGTAGGTCTATCGACTCTCACAGTCTCACCGCCCACGACAAGCAGGTCACACACTGAGCGCATCTTATGAACAAGCGTTCTAGATTCAAGTGAGCTGATAACTCCGCTGTCAATACTTCCATCGAGTCTCTGAGCCCATTTAAAAAATACGAATCTCTCTTGATTCCACTTTGTAAAAGGTTCTAAAAGTGTATCTCCTCTTCTCTGTAATACTGAATGTTCAACTTTGATACCGATGTTTTCTAAAATCTCTTCTCCGCCATCAGCTTTTTCACTGCTATCAGCAGAGGCAATGACAATTCTCTTTACACCAAGCTGAGCAATAAGATTAGCACATGATGGAGTTTTTCCTTCGTGAGAACATGGTTCAAGCGTTACATGTAAGGTTACATCTTTAAAACAGCTGTTATGATGAGCTAAAAGATAGTTGTGAATCTCATGTGAAGAGGTTAAAGAAAGGATTTTTTCATCATTTGTAAGTTTATAATATGCAGCTTGAAGAGCCAAGACCTCTGCGTGAGGTCCACCAGCTTTTTGATGAGCTTCAACTGCCAAGAGTTCATTTTCGTGATTTACGACTGTACATCCGACAGCCGGATTTGGGTAAGTAAGAACTTGGAATTTCCACGCCTCTTGAAGCGCCAATTCCATAAAGAAATTATCGTCGATTACCATTCAAAGTAGGTACTAGCTTTAACAACATCGTTTAAAGGTACGATAACTTGTTCATCATCAGTTTGAAGATAAAGATCTTCACCCTTGACATCCACTAAGACGCCTTTAAACTTCTCTTTACCTTTTGCAAGGATACTGACTTTTTCACCTATCGAATTGATGAAATTATCAAGTTTCGTAAGCTTTCGCTCAATTCCAGGAGATCCGACTTCAAGTCTATATTCCCCAGAAACCGGAGGTGTAACATCGAGTAGAGGGGAGATAAGATGCGTGATATTCACACATTTATCCATACTCACACCTTTGTTTTCTTTGTCTTTTACACTGACTCTGTAGATAGTCTCACCATGTTCACTCGTGATGATTGCATCATATAAGCTTAGACCAACTGATTCTACTATTGATTTGATATCACTTTCAAGACTCATGTTTTCTCTCTTTTTCTATGCGTTTAAAAAGATCTTCCAAGCCTTGACTTTTCTTGAGTTGATCATCAAACTCAAATGTCAATTTAGGAGCTTTAAACCATCCCTGATCTTTTAAACAATAATCTTCTACGATTGGAGCCACTTTTTTCAGTTGCTTCATATAAAAAGTTCTCTCTTCCGGCGTGTAGAAGTGAGGATCGATATACACTTTTGCATCACTTCTCCCATGAGAACATTTTACTTCAACAACATCTAGTTCGTGCATTCTCGCATCATTGAGTGCACTAAAGGCTTCAGGAATTAGCTCCTGAAGTATAGACTCGGTGCGTTTTACTTTGATTTGAGCCGGAGTCACAGACTAACCTTCGCCTCAGCTTTTGTAAATGTTTCGATGACATCGCCAACGACAACATCATTGTAACCTTTAATAGCAACGCCACACTCATAACCGTTTGTAACTTCAGCAGCATCATCTTTGAAACGTTTAAGTGAAGTAAGTTCACCCTCAAATACAACAACGCCATCACGGATAACACGTACCAAACCACCACGGACAAGTTTACCATCAACAACAACACATCCGGCAACAGCTGCACCTTTTGGTGTTTTGAATATATTACGAACTTCTGCTTGACCAGTATTTGTCTCTGTAAATACAGGAGACATCATACCTGTAAGCATTCCTGTAATATCATCAATAAGTTGATAGATAACAGAGTATGTTCTGATATCAACACCTTTTTGTTTTGCAGCAGCTTTTACGATACCTGTTGGACGAACATTAAATCCAATAAGCGCCGTATTTTGGCTGTTTGCAACAAGCTCGACATCGTTTTCAGTAATTCCACCAACACCGCTTGAGATCACTTCTACTTTAACTTCATCATTACGGAGTTCAGAAAGTGCCCCACGGATTGCTTCGAGTGAACCATGAACATCAGTTTTAAGAACGATTTTAAGCGTTTTAAGTCTTCCTTCTGCAATTAATGACGTAAGTTCATCAAGAGTAGTTTTCGTACTATGTGAAAGCTCTTTACGTCTCTCATACTCATAACGTTTTTGAGCGTATTCACGAGCATCTTTATCAGAGTTCATAGCGATCATTGTCTCACCAGCTGAAGGTACTTCGTTCAAACCTACAACAACAGCCGTATGACTTGGTTTAAGCTCTTTGATCTGTGCTTTTTGATCATCTATCATCGCTTTGACACGTCCATAAGACTGTCCACAAACAACGTAATCACCAACTCTTAAAGTACCATTTTGAACGATAACAGTAGCGACTGGACCACGCCCTTTTTCTAAAGAACTCTCAACAACAACCGCTTTCGCATTTGTTGTTTCATTTGCTTTAAGCTCTAAAACTTCTGCAGTTAAAAGGATATTTTCAAGTAAGTCATCAATTCCGTCGCCTTTTTTTGCAGACACAGGAATAAACTCGATATCTCCGCCCCAATCAACTGGGTTAAGGCCACGTTCTGCCATTTGACCTTTGACCATATCTGGATTTGCGTTTTCTTTATCCATTTTGTTTAAAGCAACGATGATAGGCACACCTGATTCTTTTGCTATATTGATAGCTTCAATAGTCTGAGGTTTCACGCCATCATCTGCAGCAACAACAATAATAATAATATCTGTCGCATTTGCACCACGTTGACGCATTGCACTAAATGCCGCGTGACCTGGAGTATCTAAGAATGTGATCCATTTGCCATTTTGTTTGATCGTATACGCACCGATATGTTGCGTAATTCCACCAGCTTCGCCTGCTGCAACTTTTGCACTTCTGATTGCATCAAGAAGTGAAGTTTTACCATGGTCAACGTGACCCATGATTGTAATAACTGGAGGACGCTCAACTAAATCTTCATCACTTTCAATTACTTCTTCTTCGTAAGAATCTTCATAGTTAAATGCATCTTTTGGATCGACAGTTGTAACTTCAACATCAAACTCTTCGGCTAAAATTTCTATCTCATCTTTTCCAAGAAAGTCATTTTTTGTCATCATCAAACCAAGGTCAAAAAGAACTTTGATAACCTCAATCATTGGACGATTTATTTTCTCTGCAAACTCATAAACACGGATATCTTCAGGAATCTCAACATGCGTTACGATCTCATCTAAAACTTTATCTTTAATATATTTTTTACGTTTGTCGCGAGATACTTTACGTGGTTGTTTATTTGCACCCTGTTTTTTACCAGAATTTCTTCCTAAAGGTTTCGGCTCTCTCGGTTTTCTAGGCTCTTCAGCTTTAATCTCTGGTCTATGACTTGCATTGAGATCGACGAGTTCTACTTGATTATCTTCATAATCCATAGAAAGTTCACTTAAAGATTCACCAAAGATATCAAGCTTCATCCCGCCTGTTTGTTTCTTTGTTGAAGATGATGAAACTGCAGCTGCTTTATTTTTCTTTTTACGAGCATTGAGTTCGGCTAAAGCTTCAGCACTCATTTTTCCATAACTAGAAACTGATTTAAAAGCATTATCCTCATGAGAATCACTAAAAATCTCTTCTTCAACTTTTGGCTTTTTCTTTTTAACAATTTTTAGTCCAGAAGTTTTCACAGGAGCAACCATAGTGATTGGCCCTTTTCTCTCCTCTTTTTCTACAATAGCAGAACTAATTGTAGGCTCTGTAACCTCTGATTTTTCTATAACAGTTTCTTCTTTGACTTCTTGTATCTTTATATCACTAATAGATTCTTTCATCGCTTCAACTGTTTCTTCTTTTTTAGGAGTTGTTTCTTTAGGTGCTTCATTGCTTACTTCATTTTCAGTACCATTCATAATATAATTTACTATCTTCTCAGCCTCTTCCATCGATACAGTGCTTGACGCTGTTTTTAGTTCCAAGCCCATATCTGTAGCTTTCTTAACTACTTCTTTTGATGTAATACCAAGTTCTTTTGCTATTTCGTGTACTCTAACTTTTTCCATTCTGAGTTATAATCTCCTTTAACTGGTTAGACAAACTTGCCATATCACTCATTTTACATTGTCGCATTAACGATTTTACGACTTTATTTTCATTTTTTAAACACTCTTGACAAAGATAAAAGCTTCGTCCACTATTTGTAAAATGCTGTAGTGACTTATCCAAGCATCTCAAACGTAATAACGCATGTTGCAAAAATCTGCCTCTGCAGGTTATACACATTCGAGTTGGATTGCTGGAAATTTTCGGCATTGTATCTAAATATTGCTTCAATTTTCTATAAACTAGCGCTCAACAACGAGACCGTTATTGTCAAAATCCAAAGTCTTCACTTCATAATCTGGAAACTTTTGCTTAAATCTGTTATTTAATGCTGCCGCATCTTGATCGTAGACCATTGAGAAAAACGTTGAACCACTTCCTGAGAGTGTACTCATCAAAGCACCGCTGTCATATGCCATCTTTTGTATTGTAAAAAGCTCTGGCATCATCTTCATTCGGATTTTTTGATGAAATCTATCTTGAGTCGCAAGGCGTAGCATCTCCCAGTCTTCATTGAAGAAGGCAGCCGTTGTGACTGCTGTATGAGAAAGATTATAAACCGCATTCTCTTTAGAATAAGACTTTGGTAAAAGTGTCCTTGATTTGGAAGTATTAATCGGTTTGTTTGGTATAACGACTACCGCTTTGAGATAATCCGGCATATGTTTTTTTTGTGAAAACACCTTATTTTTCTCAATTGTAGCCGCATTAAAACCGCCCATAACAGCAGGAGTAATATTGTCCGGATGAGATTCATATGCAAGGGCGTGATTGAGTATTCTTCTGTTTGACACTTTCACTCCAGCTGCTTCGTGAGCTGTAGATATTGCACTTACTATTACCGCTGAAGAGCTCCCTAGTCCTCTAGACATAGGAATCTGGTTAAAAAAAGTAAATTTGAAAGTCTGTTTTGTCTGGCTCAAACGTTCATAGTGTTCATTGAAAATACTTATAAAAAGGTTATTACCTTTGAGTCTTGGATTGTTCGCGCCCTCACCTTTTATGGCAATGCTAAAAAATTTTGAAGGGTGGAACTCAACAATATTTCTAAGATCAACGGCTAGACCGAGCGAATCAAATCCTGGCCCTAAATTTGCGCTTGTTGCTGGTACACTTATAGTCACTTTTTTCCTTATCCAACAGCACCAATTCCATATTTTGGAACGGTATCTGTATCAAAATCATTATAATTTAAAAATTCTGGTAACGTAAATTTTGAAGAGATGGGCTCATCAAACTTTTTCGTTTCAATTGCTTCTGTAGTTTTAACAAAATAGAGCTTTCCAACTGCTTTTATTGGACTATTTTGATTGAAATAAAATGCATCTGTAGCAAATAGTGGTATATTTTTCAAAACAGAAATTGATTTTAGAAAAATATACGTGACTTTAATAGCCATAAAGCTTCCCGGTCCATTTGCATAAAAGAGATTATTTATTTTATATTTCTTTTGCAAATCCTCATATATCACCGGAAGCACCTCAGAGCTTTTTTCCTCTGTAATAACAGAGTCAATGAGCTTGTTATCTTCATAAATACCAAACATTATTGGAGAACTGAGTGCTAAAACTACTAGATCAATATCTTTCTTATGCATATGCTTTTGCGTATTCTTTCTCTTTTGCTCCGACGATATCAACTATCTCGTAGTTTGCAGGGTCTTTTAAAAGCTCTAAAGTCAGCATGTGGTTTAGATGGTGACTTCCGGCAAGTGCTTCATAATTACCTATAAAATTCATTCCTATAAGGCTCATATCGCCTATAGCATCGAGGATTTTGTGTCTTACAAATTCATCAGTAAAACGAAGTCCTTCAGGGTTTAAAACCTTTTTTTCATCTAAGACGATCGCATTTTCCAAAGATCCGCCAAGTGCGAGACCTTTGGATCTTAGATATTGAACTTCATGTAAAAAGCCAAAAGTTCTTGCCCTAGCAACCTCTTTTTTATAGTTCTCTTTTGTAAATTCTAAAACATAGGCTTGATGGTCTATCACCGGATGGGCGAATTTAATAGTAAAATCATAACGAAGATCTTTTGATGGAGAGAGCTTAACGTATTTATCACCATCACGAATTTCTACATCTTTTTTAATGACCATAATACGCTTTGGAACCTCTTGTTCTGCGATACCTGCTTCATCTAAAAGCATACAAAAACTTGCACTGCTTCCATCCATAACAGGAACCTCATCTGAATCGACGAGGATTCTTAAATTATCGATTCCATATGCATATACAGCAGATAAAAGATGCTCAATTGTAGATATGGAATAGCCGTCTTTACCAATGACTGTCGCCATTTTTGTATCAACAACGTTTTCAGGGATGAGGGGAATAGAGACGCCGGCATCTCTTCGTACAAAAACGATGCCGCTGTTTGCCTCTAGCGGCTCCAATGTCAAGTTAACAGGATTTCCGCGATGAAGACCTATTCCAACAAGTGAAACAGGCTTTTTAATAGTTGTTTGGTACATAACTCAAGTTCCTATTCTTTCATTCTTGCCTAAGCAATATATATATTTCAAAATTATAACTGAATTATGGGACTATTGTTTCTCGATAATGCTTTTTCCGTCCTTAATGACATCTTCAATATTTAATTTCATCCAATGTGTATCCATCCATTCTTCAGGACGGACTTCAATACCTTGAACCAAAACTCCAAAGTGTAGGTGATCTCCCATAGCATATCCGGTCATACCAGTTTTTCCTAACACTTCGCCTTTTTTCACCTCATCCCCAACGGCTATATTTAGACTTGAGCAATGTCCATAGAGCGTATAAAGTCCAAGACCGTGATCGATAATCGGATCATTTCCATAAAGTCCATTATAACTTGCAAATACGACATGTCCAGGATTTTGAGTTAAAATATCTGCCTGATGGACACTTGCAAGGTCAAGTCCCATATGATACGCTTCACTAACTACTTTCCCATTATATGAATAGATCCTGTGATCTGCATAACTTGCAACTGGCGCGCCATTTTCAAGAGGGTGCATAGGGTTGAGACTAAAATCAGTTATCATCTTTTTTTGATCTACTTTTGAAGTTATCTTATGGATCAGATCCTCATTTTTCGCACGTACAGTTTCATTAATAAGTTTAAACTTCTCTAACTTATCAGTAACGCCGGCAGTCTCTGGAAACTCATCTCCAAGTTGGGCAATTTTCCCATCAAGAAATGCATCTTTAACTTCCATATTTGATACTTTATACTGTCTATCTACCAGATAAAGTCTGACATAATCCTCTGCTTTATTGCCTGCCATATCCTCAGCTACAATAGTCGCTCTAAAATTAGGTTGCTGTATTGGCCAAGCTATAAGAGCGATGTAATATCCCGCTTTCATAAATGGCTGTGCATAAAAATCTTTCCCAAAATTTGTAGTGATTTTTACACTTTTAAGATGCTCATCACTTGCCTTAAAGATAACAAGTGCACTTCCACCTTTTTCGATCGCATAAGAGTTGGTCAAATCCGTTACAACGGGTCTTTTAGAATCAATAACTAAATTAACCTCTTGCTTAGTCACATTGCCACGAAAAAAGTTCCATTTACTTGCATCTCTCGCTGTAATCGTAATCTTTGCTTTATCGCTTCTAAGTCTAAAAAGCTGTTTTGGAGGGGTAACGTCCATAGAAACATTATTCTCTTTTTTCATCAATTTTTCATTCGCTATCACATAATCCTGATTGTCAACATTAAGCGTCACTGAATATTCAACGATTCCACTTTGATCTTTTATATTTACATGTAAAGGATCTTTGAGGTTCCAATACCCATCTTTGTCAACCTTAACTTCTGGTGCATTACGGTTAAACATGGAAGATGTATAAATAAATATAGCTCCCCCTATCAGTGATAGAAAAAATATCCATGTTATGAGCGATGATGAGTCTCTTCTTTGTTTCATTATTTGTGTTCCTTTATGAGTTGTATTATTTCTTTTATAACGTCTTGCGTATCATTTGTTTTAAGCGTGAATCCTGATGAATGGGGATGTCCACCGCCTCCATAAATATTTGCAACATTGTTCACATTGACACTGCCATCACTTCTGAGCGATCCTTTGAGTGTCCTGTCTTTATTTTCACGAAGCAACAAAGCCACTCTAACACTTGGCAGGTGTAAAGCTTCTTCTAACGCCGCTTCACAATCACTCGCTTTTGCGCCATATTTTTGCATCATCTCTTGGTTTACATGTAAGAATGCAATCTCACCATCTTGATGCAAACCCATCGAAAGCATCATGGCACCTTTGAGACGATATGCCGCGAGTGACATATATTTTGAGATATATTCGCTGCATGTTTTGACATCAGCTCCAAGTTCACATAGCTCTTTTGCCATTGCAAAAACTTTTGCATCCGTTTTCAAACTTAAAAAGTTAGATGAGTCGTCGAGCAAACCCGCGTAAAGAGCCGTTGCCATTTTAGGGTTAATCGATATCTCATTTGCCTTAAAAAAATCAAACAAAACCTGAGTTGTACTTATCGCATTCGGATCTACTATATTAAATCTTGCATATGCATCATTGCTTTGATGGTGGTCGATGTTAATGAGATCAATAGCAATATCTGTGCCGATTCTCGCATGTGTTCCGCAATCTAAACTGATCGCCAGATCCGCATCTGTCGGAAAAACATCCCGCAGTTTTTCTACCCATGGCAAAAATTTCAATTTTTCATCTATATTTTTCGATGCACAAAAAAATGAAACCTTCTTGTGTAATTTTAGCATATATGTATAAACAGCTGATGCACTGCTCAAAGAATCCGCATCTGGATTGACATGAGAAATCACGACAACATGTTTTGCTTTTTCAATAGTTTCTATGATTTCTGAATTTTTCATGGTGCAATTATAGGCTAATTTTTATTCATTTTGTAGACATATGCCAGTACTTCAGCAACTGCAGCAAAGAGCTCTTCAGGAATCTCACGTTCAACTTCCACCTGAGCATACAAAGCACGAGCAAGAGGAGGATTTTGGACAATATGCACACCATTTTCACGAGCGATCTCTTTGATCTTGAGTGCCATATGATTCATCCCTTTTGCCAAAACAACCGGGGCATGACCCTTTTTCTCATCATATTTAATTGCAACAGCATAGTGAGTTGGATTGGTGATAACTACATCAGCTTGAGGCACTGAGGCCATCATTCGCTTTCTCGCTGATTGCATCTGCATCTGACGAATTTTCCCTTTGATAAGTGGATCTCCTTCCATATTTTTCATCTCATCTTTGATCTCTTGTTTGCTCATTTTTAGACCATCAAAGTAACGTTTTCGGACAAGGACAACATCAATAGCCGCATAAATTCCGATGATAAATAACATGATTGCCGCTAAGATAATTGCCTTATACACCATCCAAGAAAGTTGATCATGCAAACTAAAGAGCACGACTGTTGGGAGCTCTTTTGTGTAGAGAAAGAAGAAATAAAAGCCAATACCTAGCGTAGTCAAAGACTTCAATGTGATCTTTAACCCATCTACAAGTTTTTTAAGAGAAAAAAGGTTTTTCATACCGCTGATAATATTGAGTTTAGAAAAATTAGGAGCAATTGCATCTGCATTAAACAAAAAACCAAACTGAGCAAGTGCTGCTAAAACTCCTGAAATAGCAACGATGAGAGACAGAGGAAGAAAAATGATAAAAAACTCTTTTGCGGTCACGATTGCAATATTCATAAGCGTATCACGAGTAAGTTCTGTATTACCGAGCATAGAAAAATAATATTTTGTTAAAAATACTACATGCTCTGACATAAAATTAAAAAGCATTAAAACACCCAAAATCGCTGCAAAAAGGGTTAATACACCTGAAGCATCCTGACTTTTTGGAACATTTCCCTTTGCCCTGGCATCTTCTATCTTCTTGGAGGTGGGTTCTTCTGTCTTTTCGCCTTCGTCTTCAGCCATTTAAATCTCCCAAGATGAACACAC
>JAVHRU010000001.1:22050-25511 GCA_036171835.1 Sulfurimonadaceae bacterium
CGTTTAAACATAAAAATGAAACTTCTGTCTTTTCGCCTTCGTCTTCAGCCATTTAAATCTCCCAAGATGAACACACAAAATCTTTTTAAAGATTTTACTTTAGTAGCCACAGCGGCTTTAGCGTAGAAAAAGGGATGAATTCCTTTTTCGTTTAAACATAAAAATGAAACTTCTGTCTTTTCGCCTTCGTCTTCAGCCATTTAGTTATAAACCTACTCGACTTTCATTGAAAGATCTATCCAGTTTGCCTGATGGATCAGTGAGCCGCTACTGATGGCATCGATGCCTGTTGCGGCAAAACTTTCTATCGTATCTAGAGAGATATTTCCGCTTGCTTCTAAGAGAATATGAGGATAATACTCTTTTTTATACTCGACTATCTCTTTCATCTGCTCTGGAGTCATATTGTCACACATCACGATATCAGCGCCCGCACTCATCGCTAATACTGCCATCTCAAAGCTTTCAGCCTCGACTTCTATCTTACATGTAAAAGGTATTTTTGTTCGTGCCGTTTTGATGTATTCATCGAGATTCTCAATAGTTTTTAGATGTGTGTCTTTAAGCATCAAACAATCATCAAGACCCATTCTGTGGTTTGTCGCTCCGCCTGTTCTTGTTGCATATTTTTCAAAATTTCGAAGAAGCGGACGTGTTTTTCTCGTATCAAGAAGTTTAGTGCCATAAGGCTGGATGAGTTTGACATATTTTCTTGTGAGTGTTGCAATAGAACTTGCATGTAAAAGCATATTTAAAATACTTCGTTCAGAGCGTAAAAGAGCATGCGAAGAACCACTGATTTTTGCAATGATTTCGCCCCTCGCAAACTCTTGCGAATCTTCTTTAAACCACTCTACATGTAAGCCTTCCAAATGAGCTAAAACATCCACATATTTTACTCCCGCAACAACGCCATCGCTTTTTGCTATGATATTTGCAGTTGCCGAGCGCGCGGGTTCTACAAGTGCATACAGATCGCCGCGTCCAACATCTTCAGCTAAAACAGCTTTTACAAACTCTTCTATCATAGCGCCATCATTCTTTCTAGTGCGATTTTTGCCCAGTATTGCGTTTTCTCATCTATAAATATCTCATTGATTGGTGCGCCATCATCAATCGCTTTTAAAGTAAGATACACATCTTCTAAAGTCGTTTCATTCATCGTCGGACATTCAGGTTTTGTTGATGAGAGGATGTAAGTATTTTTTGGACGAAGACGGTTGACCATATTAAACTCTGTTCCAACAGCTACTTTTTGGTCTTCTGGCAACTCTGTTATGTACTTGATAAGCTGAGAGGTTGAACCAACGAAGTCCGCTCTATCGCAGATTGAAGGATCACACTCAGGATGCACAGCGATAAGTATTCCTGGATATTTTTTACGATAAAACTCGATATCATCCACTGAAAAAAGCTGATGTACTGAACAAAAACCGTCAAAACAGATAATGTCGCACTCTTTTGGATCACCACCAAGCCCGATAATCATAGATTTTAAACCCATCTGATTTGCAATGTTTTGTCCAAGACAACGGTCTGGCACAAAAAGGATTTTTTTGCCCTCTTGTAATGCTTTTGTAATGATGATTTTCGCGTTGGCACTTGTACAGACCATTCCACCCATTTCACCCACTTTTGCTTTAACCTCAGCGTTAGAGTTAATGTACGTGATTGGTAAAATATTCTCTTTTTTGATGCCGTTTTTTTCTAAAAATGCGACAGATTCATCAAAGTAAATTGTGTCTATCATCCTCGCCATCGCGCAGCATGCCACTTTTGGCATCACAACACGTTTGTTTGGGCTTAAAACTTTCACACTTTGACCCATAAAACCAACACCACAAAAAAGTACAAACTCCGCGTCATCATCTTGTGTTTTTTTCGCGAGTTCCAAAGAGTCGCCGACGATGTCAGCCATCTCGAAAACTTCGTCTCTTTGGTAAAAATGTGCAACCACTGTTACACTCAGTTTTGCTTTTAATTCTTCTATTTTTTCTTTTAATTCTTCAGTTGAATAATTCAATTTGTTAGTCCTAAAAATCAATAATTTTGAAATTATATCAGATTCTAATAATAATTCTTGTAGAATTCCCGCATCAAAAATAGAAGGATTTTTAATAATGATGGATTTTTTATTTAGTTTAAATGGTCAGCTTTTTATAGCGGCATATCTCGTGGGAGGGATCCCTTTTGGACTTCTTTTAGCAAAGTTTTTTGCAGGTGTTGATATTAAAGCGGCAGGAAGTGGAAGCATAGGCGCGACAAACGTCCTTCGTGTTGTCAAAGAAAAAGATCCAAAGTTAGCAAAAAAACTAGGAGCTGCAACACTTGCGCTTGATGCTTTAAAAGGTATTGCGGTTTTAGCAGTGGCCTATCTCTTACATGTAAGCGACGCAACAATGTGGGGGATCGCTGTTTTAGCGGTTATTGGTCACTGTTTTAGTCCTTACTTAAACTTCGAGGGTGGAAAAGGTGTTGCAACGGGAATGGGTGTAATGCTTTTTTTACTTCCGCTTGAAACACTCATCGCTTTAGTGACTTGGTTTGTTTTTGCAAAAACATTAAAGATCTCTTCACTCTCTTCACTTTTAGGGCTTTTAGCACTTATCATTTCTAGTTTTTATATCCATCCTGACATGGCACATTCTCCTGTGCTTTTGATAGGATTTATTTTGTTTTATAAACATATTCCAAATATTATCAGAGTATTTCAAGGCAAAGAGAAACGCGTTATTTGAAAGTTTATATAGAAGATCTACACTTTACATGTATAGTCGGGATTCTTGATTTTGAAAGAGTTACGCCTCAAGATGTGATTATCAATCTTGAACTCGAGTACACCTATAAAACAAAATTCATTAACTATGCTGAAGTCGCAGAGCTTATAAAATTTACGATGCAAGAGCAAAAGTTTGAACTTCTCGAAGAGACCATACTTTATCTTTTTGCTCTTTTAAAAGAGCACTATAAAAATATCGCCACTCTTTTTATCAAAATCACAAAACCCTCTATCTTACCTGATTGCGTTGTTAGTGTAAGTGATTTTCAAGACTACTCTTTTAAAGCATGATTTACTAGTAGCTTTGATATTTCATAGCTCGCATCTACAAGCTCTACTTCTGGCAAATCTTTCATACTTTTTTTCTCTTCTGGACTATCGATTTTAAGGATAATATCAGCGTGTTTAGAAAAATCAAGCACTGCTTGACTTATAAGACGTTTATTTTCTTCACTACTCACTGTAATAATGATAGCTTTTGCTTCATCTACTGCCAAAGATTCTAAAACGGGCAACTTGTTCAAGTGTCCGAAATAAGCCATATATCCAAATTTTCGAGCTACGAGTACGTGCTTTAAGTTATCAGAAATGATGATAAAATCTGCTCCTCTTTTTTGTAACTCTGATGCCACTTTTCTTCCCAATGCCCCAAATCCTGCAATGATAATGTGATCTTTTCTTT
>JAVHRU010000002.1:0-1713 GCA_036171835.1 Sulfurimonadaceae bacterium
CCATTTTTCCTGCTTTGGTGCAGTCATCCCTACAAATAAAACATCCGGTTTAAACTCATTTATAGCATCTATGATATTTTGGTTTTCCTCAGTACTAAACTCTGCTTTAAACGGGGGTGAGTAAAACTCCGCTTCTAACTGAGGGTATTCTTCTGCGAGACGTTCTTTAATGCGATCTAGTGTATTTTGAGATGAACCCATATAAAAACATCTTTTCTTCTCTACGTTTAAGTGACGGAGAAGATGTACATGTAAGTCAGAACCCGCTATCTTGGATATCTTTTCCCCACGGGTCTGTTTTGCGGCAAGAACAATGCCACTTCCATCAGGAAGCAAAATATCTGAATCCCGAAGAGCCTCTTCAAACAAAGTATCATTTTTTGCAGTCACATAAGAATGTGGATTGATAGTGTTGATAATCTGTTTAGACTCTGAAATCAAAATCTTCTCAAGCTCATCAGCATACACTTCATAACTCATAATAGATATTTGTTTAAACATTTAAAATCCTAATTAGATTTGTTTCAAATTGCTCGAGAGTAAAATTTTGAAGATAATGCTCACGACAATACTTTGATGTTTCATAGTTCATAAGTGTACTAAGGGCTTGATCTAAACCTTCTACTAGCTTAGCCAGCTCATACACTATGACGCCACATTGCTCATCTAGTATATAAGGAATCGATCCTTCATCTGTGGACAATACAGGAAGCCCATATGAGAGCGCCTCAAGTATGGAAAGAGGAAATGCTTCATTTGGATAGCGTGTTGGGAATATAAAAAGATGAGACTGCTCAAAGAGTGCTTTTTTTTGCTCTCCGCTTATAAAGCCATGGAAGGTGACTTTCTTTGCCAGTTCTGGTTTTGAGATAAGGGATAAGAACTCTTGTTCATCATCACTGTTTTGCCATCCGCCAGCAAAATGAAAATGAAGATCTTCCTTACATGTAAGCATCGCAAGTTTAAGAACTTCAAAGTAGCCTTTAGACTTTATCATATTTGAAAGATAGAGAATATGCTTTTTACCTTCAAATGAGCGTTGCTCTATGGCAGATGCATCAGCTTGATCTTCAACACCGTTTGGCAAGAAGAAAATGTTTTTATAGGTTTGAACTTTTTCAAAATCATCTTTGAGCATTGGGCTGAGAAGGATCAGATTGACATCTTGGAGGAAGAACTGAGTAAGGGCCAGATTTCTAGGTGAAGAGGAAACAAACTCATTTACACCCTTAGTATGATAATGGTAAAACACTTCTACATGTAACAATGTTCCATAAACTTTCCACAATGTAGAGAGTAAAAGATCGCGATAAAAAGCCACACTTCGGATGGAAGCCGTAAAGTAGATCTTGTGAGGACGAAACACTATCAACGCCCAAAGAACTTTGAGATAAAGCTCCACAACAAGATAGATTTTCTTGAAATTTACTCTACCGATATCGCCAATAGTATCTGATGAACGAATAGTAATAAAACGACAATCATATGCCTCTTGCAACGCCCTGCTTTGGGCTATAAAATCACCAACTTTTGCCGCACCATGTGCTGGCGGTGAACGATGAAGAATACAGAGGAGTTTTTGTTTTTTCATTAAGATATTTTTCTGATCAATCGCGTAGGATTACCGGCATAAATCCCATCAGATTCAAGATTTTTCACTACGACTGAACCAGCGCCTATGATCACATTATCTCCGATGACCACTGGCCCGAT
>JAVHRU010000002.1:1813-6454 GCA_036171835.1 Sulfurimonadaceae bacterium
ATTAAAAAGATGAGAATAGGCTTTGGTGTTCTTCGACATAACTGTGCTAAACGAAATAAAAATAAGATGAGACGAGTCTTGATATTTTTTGGATTGGCATTCCAGTCTTGAAAAATGATAGAAAAGAAACTTAGATTATTTTTCATTATTAACTACTCAATAGATAGATTTTTATTTACTCATGGATGCATAAGTACATGCATCTAAGATACCGTTAGCTGCATTTTCAAATGTATAATCTTTTACAGACTCAAAACTATTATCAGATAATTTTTTCCAATTTAGAGGTAAATTTAATATTTCAGTAATTTTTTCTGCCCAAAGCTCACTGTTCATATCAATCACATGTCCATTAAAAAAATCTATCACAAGATCATCTGCCACACCTGCATAAGGTGTCACAATGACAGGTGTACCACTTGCAAGTGCTTCATTTGCAACAACTCCCCATGGATCAAGTCTAGTAGTAAAAAGAAAAAGTTTTGATGCACCATAATACTTAGGTAAATCTTCTTGTTTGACAAAGCCTGCATAAGTATAATCGATTCCACTTTGATCTAAATTTTGAAAAAATTCATTTTTCAAAGGGCCATCTCCTAAAATAAGTACCTTCAGCCCATCTATATTTTTAGAGACTTTTTGAGCAATTTCAGCAAAGAAAAAAGGTAGTTTACGTTCTGTAAATTGTCCAGAAAACATAAGGTCATAAGAACGTTCATCAAAACTATTCATATTTTTAAATAAATCATTATTCACAGAAAGAGGACTTTTGAAAATTTTGGATTCTGCAATCATATAACTTTGGAACAATTTTTTGGTACACTCACTCGGGCTAATGAACGCTTGAGATGTAAAATAAACAACTCTTCGAATCATTTTATGTAAAAGTGATAAATGTGACTCAGTCGATTTTGTGCCATCTGTCATAGAGATATGTTTTTTACCAAATAGTTTTGCATAAATCCATCCATACAAATGTGTTGGATTAAATCCGGTAGTAATCACAACATCCGGATTGAATTTTTTAAGTTCTTTAAATACATCAGTATTATTATGTACAAAATTAAAACCATCTGATTTTGCTATTATATTTTCATTTAAAAAAATATGATTAAAAGGTAGATTTTGGATACTCCATGAACGATTTGGTTCAGTATGTGCTGCAAAGATAACAAGAAAATCATCTCCCATTTTCTCTGCTATTTTTGAAAAGACTGGTACTCGGTATGGCGCAGGGATATTTGTGATAAGTACAATTTTCATAATATATTCTTTTCTTGTCGTTTTAATCTTTTACGCATTAATATCGTTCTAAAACTATGCGGCAAAAACAATAAAAACAATAAAATGTAATTCTTAAGTAGCCAAGGATCATAATACAAAGCTTTTAAAATTTCATTAAAAGCTTCTAATCTATGAAAGTTTTTTATGTAAAGATTGTAACGCATTCGATGCCACAATGAGATGTATTTACACAATGATTTTTTTTCAGAGAAAGTATTTAATAGTGATTTTAAACGTTCTCCTACTACATCTTTCTCATCAGGCATTGGCTCATTATCTATCAACTCTGTAAGTGCTTTAAAATTATAAATAGCAGTGATGTTTTTTGAATATGCTATAGAGTTTTGTGTAGCCAATAAAGCCCAAACTAATAGATCTTCTCCCAGCCTAATTCCTACTGGAAAACCGCCGACATCCTGAAGAGATTTTTTATCTACAGCCACCGCACTTGTCCATAAAGGAGGAGCAGTTTTGATAGCGATCTCAAAATAATTTTGGATAATTCCTTGTGTTTCATTAAAATCAAATAGATCCGTTTTAATAGGGAAACGTTCTTTTCCATTGAAGTCTACTATTTTATAATTAACTGCAAATATCTTACATGTAAGGAATTTCATTTTTAAATGTGACAGCTCATCTAAATGATTTGGAAGCCATTCATCATCCGCATCCAAAAAAGCGATCAAGTCATATTTAGCTTCTTCTATTCCCCTATTTCTTGCGGCAGACACTCCTGCATTGGTTTGTTCTACAAGACGTATACGCTCATCATTAAAACGCTCTACTTCTTTGACGCTTCCATCAGTCGAACCATCATTGACTATGATGATCTCAAACTCTTGAAATGTCTGATCTAAAACAGATTGAAGTGTACGAGCAATGAAAGCTTCTTTGTTATAAAGAGGAATGATTACACTAAACATGCTGCAAAGTCTTTTGTTCTTTTTCTATTTTTTTATATGCGATAGCAACACCTATTAATATAAAAGGCATCGAGTGTACTGCAAAAGAGTAGTTTACGACGTTATCGGTCATCATCGTTGTCAGAGTGGAGATATAGGCGAGAACAGCTAGTAGCCAAGATGTTTTGTATCCGTTAAAATTCCGACTCATGATAGGTCGCCATGCATAAAAAAAGATACTAATGGGAAACAATGCATACAAAACAAGCCCTGTGAGTCCTACATCTGAAAGCATTTGAACATAGTCATTATGAAGAACTGTCAATCCTCCAAAAACATAATTCTCATACATGTAATGTTGAATGGTTCCTAGTCCTGAGCCAGTCGCTTCATGTCCGTCGTAAAACTTCTGCATAGCCCAAGCCCACATGGCAAAACGGGCATTACTATCAATGTTATCGGTAGATATAGAAGATAAATCATTAATATTTGACACTTTAGCTGAAGCATTAAACATCTTGTCATGTATCTGAGGAATAAACACAATGCTGGCAGCAGCTACAAAGAGCAGTCCGACAATATATGGAATCGACAGAGCCTTAAAGCGTAAGAAAGATGCCACCATCAAAACCAAAAAGATAGCAAGCAGTCCAGTACGTACACTTTGCAACACCGAGGAAAGAAAAAACCATGCGATAAGCAAGAGGTACTTTTTCTCACCGGTACGCCACCACATGACAAAAGAGACTCCACTCATGATACCGAGAAAATCTGCAAGAGTTGAATAGGGCCAAAAAAGTCCGTTGCCGTAAAAGTGCCATATTCCCACAACGTAGGTCATCTCGCCGCCCAAGAAAATAGATAAAACAAATGCAACTATGAGCATCCTACGCATAGCAATATAGATAAACTGGGGAGACTTCACAAAGGTCATAGCAAAGAGCATAATGAGAAATGGATAAAGATACTTCAGATAAGCACGGAGACCATACCCAACGCTATCTGTCCAAAAAAGCGAAGCAGCCATCCAAGTCAAAAAGGCTAAATACATAAAGTAAACAGGGCTAAATTTTGGTGTTTTATAAAACATAAATGCAAAAAGTACAAAGCCTATCCAGATCATCAAACGAAAGGCGGAAAGATTTATACCTCCAAGACTCACTCCTACTTGGAACATCCCCGTTACCAAAGTGAAGAGAAGAAACTTTTCTCTTCCCGTAAGCAAGTATTTTTCCGTTTTGGAAAGTTTGACATAAGAAGGTGAAGATACCAATAGCTTAAAGGCGTATCCCACTAAAAAAAAGAAGACTAAAACATTTAAAAGAGTAAACATTTAGATGCGACCGCCTTGTATGATTTCACTATAAAGCTCAGCTATTTTATTCTGATAGATATTGTACGAAAAAGTAGCTTTAACTCTGGTATAACCATTTATACCAATTATTTTTCGTTTCTTATTATTTTGCAGTAAAGAGACTACAGCAGAAGATAAATCCGATGAATCTGAACAGTCTACTAACATACCAGAATGCTCACTTTCTATGATCTCCATCAGTCCATCTACTCGAGAAGCAATGACAGGTATGGCATAGCTCATCGCCTCGATGGCAGTGAGTCCAAAACCTTCAAAACGTGATGGGATGACAACTAGATCCATTTGCATATAGTAGCTTTCAAGTAACTCTTTTGGTTGCAGACCTGCCCACATGATGGCATGGCTTACATGTAAAGCTTTGGCTTGTTCTCGCAAAACTATTTTTTCTCTTCCATCGCCGACTATAAGTAGTTTTACATTTGGCAACTCTTGAAGTATCAAGGGCATAGCATCTATGAGTCTGTCTAGGCCTTTTTCTTGACTGAGTCGTGAAACAACTCCTATAGTAAAACGATCAGTATCTTTACATGTAAGCTCAAACTGTTTTTCTTCTACCTCAACACAATTATAAACCGTGCAGTGTTTACGTCCGCTTTTAATAAGTCCCTGATGATACAGCTCAGGTTTAACATCGAAAAAAGAGTGCTCGGATGACTGAGAAACTGTCATAAAAAGGTCAGTCATAGTTTTGCTGATGAGTTGTGGAATCCATTTGCGCTTGTAGATGTGCCCTGGAACATGAGCCGTTGTGAGAATCTTTTTAACTCCAAAAAGCTTAAAAATGATGATAGTAAGAGCACCTGGAGCCATATACTGTACATGAACCACGTCAGGACGAGAACTCTTCAAAGCTTGGCGTATACCAGAAAAAAGTGCTTTAACCGTAGGCCAAATACCAACCGGACGCGTCCCATCTGGACTCATCAAAACTACCTCAGCACCCTCTTTTTGCATATACTCAACCATACGAACATCATGTTCAAAATAGCACAATACCTCTACTATATAGCCTGACTGCTTTAATGCTTTGACTAGATTAAGAGTTTGATACTCTGTTCCGCCTAGTAAGAGGCAGGGAAT
>JAVHRU010000003.1:0-6181 GCA_036171835.1 Sulfurimonadaceae bacterium
TTCATCTTTCCTTGCACTTTATTTTTTATTCAGTTATACTACAGCTAATAAAAGATGATTTTAGTTACATCTTTGGTATGCTTTATATTGGTGACTTTTTGTTGACAGTACGATCCACCCTAAAAGAAAACTTCATATTAGATTTTTACCACCTTAGCAATTTGGTGTACTCAAAACAAAAAAGGACAAACAATGGCAATATTAGTAAATGGAACAGTTAAATGGTTTAACAGTGAAAAAGGTTTCGGATTTATCGAACAAGAAAATGGCGGAAAAGATGTATTCGTACACTTTCGTCAAATCAATAGCAATGGCTATGGTCGTGTATCACTAGACGAAGGTCAAAAAGTGACTTTCGAAGTTGGTCAAGGCGAAAAAGGTCCACAAGCAGAAAACGTTACAGGTCTGTAATCTTTCTCTTAAGCAGCTTCATGCTGCTTAAGCCCTCCTCTATTTTTACTCACTTTCAACTTCATCTCAAATAACTACACTAAAATTCTCTAAATAATAATTTACGAGGAAAAAATATGCACGCAACAATTTGGCACAACCCAAAATGCTCAAAATCACGTCAATCTTTAGAACTCCTACATAGCCATGGTGTGGATGTTGAAATAGTAAAATATTTGGAAACTAATCCTTCAAAAGAGGAAATAAAAGCTATTTTATCAAAACTCAAAATACCTGCAAGGGAATTAATGAGAACAAAAGAGGAACTTTATAAAGAGCTCGGACTGAAAGACGTAAATGAAGATGAGGTTCTCATCGAGGCAATGGTGAAATATCCAAAGTTGATAGAAAGACCGATAGTTATTACAGATAAAGGAATCGTTATCGGCCGTCCGCCGGAAAAGATCTTAGAACTTTTCTAATCTCTCTATAATAACACCGTTATCTTCAATAAATTTGGAGATAACATCAGATTGTGTATGTTCATAAGATTTTGCGTAAATAATACGTTTTATTCCGCTAGCGATAAGGTTTTTACTGCATTCACTACAAGGTTCTAAGGTAACATAGATAGTCGCACCTTCAATACTAATGCCTTTCCTCGCGGCCCAAATGATAGCATTCATTTCAGCATGGATCTCATAAGTCTTAGACCATTCGTGATGATCTTTTGTGTATTCACCATTCCAGTGATCTTTACAATTCATAAAGCCAGCAGGTGTACCATTGTAGCCACTACTTAGAATCCTTCCATCTTTTACTATGACGGCTCCGACCTGTTTTGAAACACATTTTGAAGCACTCGCTATCTCGAAAGCTATATTAATAAAATTTGTATCGCTCAGCATAAGTGCCCTAATATTTAATATTTGTTATGGTATTATATCGCAAAATTTAATATATATTTTGGAGACTTACAATGGACATGAAGCAGATAAAAGCATTAATGCAGGAGTTTGATGGAAGTGGTTTAAGTAAATTAAAAATCGCTAAAGAGGATTTTAGTATCGAACTTGAAAAAGTTAGTGGGGCTGTTTCTGCTCCTGTAGTAGCTACTCAAGCGGCTCCTGTTGCAGCTGCTTCTACGGTTGTTATGACACAAGCTGAATCGGTACCAGAAATTTCCGGAGATTTGATTCTTTCTCCAATGGTCGGCACATACTACGCATCACCATCTCCTGATTCTCCGGCTTTTGTAAAAAAAGGTGATATCATCAAAAAAGGCCACGTTGTGGCAATACTCGAAGCTATGAAAATTATGAATGAATTAGAAGCTGAGTTTGACTGCAAGATTCTTGATGTACTAGTGAGTGATGGTCAAGCCGTTGAATACGATATGCCGTTATTTGTAGTAGAAAAGATTTAATCTATGGCTGAAATCAAACGTATATTGGTTGCCAACCGCGGGGAGATAGCTCTTCGTGCGATTAGAACTATTAAAGAGATGGGCAAAGAGGCTGTGGCTATTTATTCAACTGCTGATAAGGGTAGCGAATATCTAAAGCTTGCTGATGCAGCCATATGTGTGGGTGCAGGACCAAGTGCAAAAAGTTACCTCAATATTCCCGCTATTATATCTGCGGCTGAGATAAGCGGTTGTGATGCGATTTTTCCGGGATATGGCTTTTTAAGTGAAAACCAACATTTCGTTGAGATATGTACACATCACAATATCAAATTCATTGGACCAACTCCTGAAGTTATGGTACTTATGAGTGATAAATCAAAAGCAAAAGATGTTATGGTTCGTGCAAATGTTCCAGTTGTTCCGGGAAGTGATGGCGCGATTAGTGACATGCAAGATGCTAAAAAACGTGCGAAAGAGGTCGGGTATCCGGTTATCTTAAAAGCGGCTCAAGGCGGAGGCGGTCGTGGTATGCGTGTTGTCGAAGATGAAAGCTACTTAGAAAATGCATTTCTAGCAGCTGAGAGTGAAGCGATCACAGCCTTTGGTGATGGCACTATTTATATGGAAAAATTCATTAAAAATCCTCGTCATATAGAAGTGCAGATTATGGCAGATTCTCATGGTAATGTTATCCATGTTGGTGAGCGTGATTGTTCTATGCAACGTCGTCACCAAAAACTCATCGAAGAGTCTCCGGCTATCGCTTTGACTCTAGAAGTTAGAGCTAGACTCCATGATTCTGCTGTTCGCGCGGCACAGTTTATCAAATACGAGGGTGCTGGAACTTTCGAGTTTTTACTTGATGCAGATCTAAACTTTTACTTTATGGAGATGAACACTCGTCTTCAAGTTGAGCATACTGTTTCTGAGATGGTAAGTGGCCTTGACTTAGTAAAAATGATGATCGAAGTGGCAGAGGGAAAAACTCTTCCTAAGCAAGAGGACATTGTACTTAAAGGCCACTCGATAGAATGCCGTATAACTGCAGAAGATCCTATCAAGTTTTTACCATCTCCTGGAAAGATCAGCACTTGGATCGCACCAGGTGGAAAAGATGTACGCATCGATTCTCATGCACATGCAAATTACATTGTTCCATCAACATATGATTCGATGATAGGTAAACTGATCGTATATGGAAATGATAGAGCAGAAGCAATTGCTAGAATGCATAGAGCCCTTAGTGAATTTAAGATTACTGGTATCAAAACTACAGTGGCATTCCACAAAAAGATGATGACAAATCCAGACTTTATAAGTAATAATTTTGACACAAAATATTTGGATGGCTACAAAGGTTAAAACTTTTCTATGAACCTTTTTGGTTCATAGCTTTTTTACCTATTTATTTTTTATTCTCTTCCGGTAAGCGTAGTGTTTGAATGTTTGCATTTAACTTCGCTCTGTCGAAATACTCTTTTAAAACTTGATCACGCTTATCAGACATAATCATATTTTCAACTTGTGCTTTGATATCTTCTAGTTTTACATCTTTACTCTGTTCAACCTCTTGCATATAAAAACAAACAAAGCCGTCTTTACCGTTGGGTATGATCTCAGAAAAATGATTTAGAGGTGTTTTATCTAAAAGTTCAGCGAGTTGCGGTGCGATTTTATTATATTCAAATGTCTGATCTTTATGTCCTATTTCAGCTGAGTAGAACATTGGATTGTCGATTTTTTGCTGTAGTAGATCTTGTTGTTTTGATTCATAAACAACTGTACTATAGCTTTGTGGATGATTGAACTTTGCTTTGTTGAGCTCATAATAGTTTTTGATCTCTTGCTCATCTGGTTCATCCATGTGAGTGTAGGCGATGGCTTGAAAAAGCTTTTGGTTCAGTAAACGTTCCTTCATCTCTTTTTGTACTTGAGCTGAAGTGAGATTCTGGCTGCTTGCAACAGCGTCATAAAACTGGCTAACTGTCATGTTGTTTTGTGTTGCCATTCTTTTGATCTCTTCGATCACTTCATCATCAGTTACGGTGATTTTTCTGGATTTTATCTCTTGATCTTCAAGCTTTTTTCGTATTAAGAAATCTACTGTTTTGGCTTGGTCAAGATGAGATTCTGCCATTGCATTTGTAATCTCTTGCATCGTGATAGGTTCATTTTGAACAAGGATTGCAACACCATCAATGATTTTTGCATTGAGGCTTAAAGAGAGAAGGATGAAAAATAGAGCTTTGTACATGTAAAGTCACTTTATGATGATATTTAGGTTCTTATTTTACCCGTTTTTAACCAATGATTATCTAAAATACGGGACTTTATTTAAAAGGCTTATTATGGTTGTTACGCGTTTTGCACCATCACCTACAGGGTATCTTCATATTGGAGGACTTAGAACCGCTCTTCTTTGCTATTTGTGGGCTAGAAAGAATGAGGGCAAGTTCATTTTACGTATCGAAGATACAGATCAAAGCCGTAACTCAGTTGAAGCCGCAGAGGCGATTGTACAAGCTTTTAAATGGCTCGGACTTTCTCATGATGGGGAGATTGAATACCAGTCTCAAAGAATGGATATTTATAAACGCTATATCCAAAAGCTTCTCGATGAGGGCAAAGCGTATCACTGCTATATGTCAAAAGAGGAGCTCACAGAGCTTCGCGAAGAGCAGATGGCTAAAAAAGAGCGCACGATGTATGATGGCCGTTATCGTGATTTTACTGGGACTCCGCCTGAGGGTGTTGAACCTGTCGTGCGTATTAAAGCTCCATTGGAAGGCACTATTACAGTCAAAGACGGTGTCAAAGGCGATGTAGTCTTTGATGTGAAAGATATCTTGGATGACTTCATTATCGCAAGAGCTGATGGAAGCCCTACATATAACTTCGTCGTTGCTATCGATGATGCTTTGATGGGCATCAACGTAGTCATCCGTGGCGATGACCACCTTTCAAACACTCCAAAACAGATGGTTGTTTATGAAGCGCTAGGCTTTGAAACACCACAATTTAATCATGTACCGATGATCCATAATAAAGAGGGTAAAAAACTCTCCAAGCGTGACGGTGCGACAGATGTTATGGCATATAAAGAGATGGGTTACACGCCTGAAGCGTTACTAAACTTTTTAGTGCGTCTTGGCTGGAGTCATGGAGATCAGGAGATCTTTTCTATGGATGAAATGATGGAACATTTTGATCCAAAAGATATTAACCGCTCTGCTTCTATCTACAACGCTGAAAAGCTTGATTGGCTAAGTAGCCATTACATCAAAAATATGTCAAATACAAAACTTGCAGAACTGCTTGAAGATTTTGGTTTGGTTCTATCTTCTCATGATAAACGTGAAATTCTTTTAGACTCATTCAAAGACCGTGCAAAGACATTAAAAGAGATGGCTGACCTTATCAGCGAAGTTCTTACTGCTCCAGTCGTGTTTGATGAAAAGGCTGTTGCAAAAGGGTTTAAAGGTGATGCTTTTGAGATATTACACGCGTTTGCAGATAAATTAAAGTCTAGCGAAAATCTGCATCTTCCGATAGATTATCATCATGTGATGGAAGAGTTAGTCGCCCAAAGGGAGATAGGTTTTGGCAAGATCGGTCAGCCTTTACGTATCGCACTTATGGGAAAACTCTCAGGTCCAGGGCTTGATGCCGTGATGTCTATCATCGGCAAAGAAGAAACACTTTTACGTATCGAGTCTGCAATAAAGGCAAATAGCTAAAAAGCAACTTATTAATTGAAAAACAGGGAGAAACGAAGTGGATGCAAAAAAGTTTATAATAGCCGGCATCGGTGCAATTGTGATTATGATATTGCTCCTTGTTTATGTATGGCATAAAAAAAGCAGTGAGGACAATCTTGCGCAATCTGAGGAGCCAATGAGCAAAGCAGAAGCTTATAGAAAAGCATTTAATTAATTCACTTTCAAGGGCACTTTACATGCGAAGTTCCCTTTGGGTATAAGCCTTTTCTTCCGTTAGTTTTTTTACATGAGTTCTCTCATACTTTTTTTTCCGCAAAAAAAGTATGCAAAAAAGCTCGTGTCAGCAGTTGGATTTCTTAACGTCTTTTTTCGGTCGCTGCGTCTAAAAATGCAAAACTCACTTCGTTCAAACAGTTGCATTTTCTTAACGACTCCACTCGGTCAAAAAGGCTAAAATCCAAAGTGACACCCATCGCCGACCAAATCCACCCGTCAGTTGCAACATCTGCAGAGCCAAGAGAGAGCAAATCCATTCCTAAAAATGCAAAACTCGGCTACGCCCCAAACAATTGCATTTTCTTCACGTCATTCCTTTACTTTCTCTTGGGAACCTAACGAAGTTAGGCTCGAAGCCGTTGCAAGAGCTTTTTGGTACTTTTTTGCG
>JAVHRU010000004.1:0-24199 GCA_036171835.1 Sulfurimonadaceae bacterium
AACTTTTATTAATTTTATACAGATGAAAATACGACGCTTTTAAGCCTCAAAATGCTAAACTTGAAAAATTTTACAAAAAGGAGTTACCATGCGTTTTTTAGTTTTAGTGTTGTTTCTTTTAAACATCTCTTATGCAGGTAATTTTACTCTTATGAGCGATATCGGCGGCCAGTTGACCACGAAGCAGGTGCTCAATGGTTTTGGATGCAGAGGAGAGAATATGTCTCCCGCGCTTGCTTGGAAAGATGCTCCAAAGGGTACGAAAAGCTTTGCGATAACTATCTACGATCCTGACGCACCCACTGGAAGCGGATGGTGGCACTGGATCGTATATAACATTCCAGTAACTGTAACAAGTGTGTCTAATAATGCAAGTGCGTTAGGTGTGCTTCCAAAAGGCTCATTAGAGAGTGCGACTAGTTACGGAGTAGGTGGTTTTGGTGGTGCTTGTCCGCCTAAGGGCGATAGGGCACATAGATATATCATCACTGTGTTTGCTTTAAACGTCGATAAGCTTGATCTTGGAAAAACTCCAAGTCCAGAGCTAGTGGGCTACAATCTAAACGCTCATGCCATCCAAAAAAGTTCTATCATCTCCTACTACGGTCGAGAATAAACCTTACAATTTGATAGGGATATAGTAACTCAAATCAAACTCTTCGTCATCGGATAAAAAGTGATTTTTATGGTAGATGGCGTAAGAGGGGTTTGTCGTTGTTTCATATCCGCTGCTCACTAGCCAGTTGAAATAAACCCAGCTCATAAACTTCAAAACATCCCCATATTTACCGCAAAAATCAAACTTCGCATATACACCTTTTGGAATCATAAGCATCGGAAGTGAACTGTTTTTGAGTTCTTTTTCTAGGGCCACACAGGCGATGTATTGACATTCATCGAGTGGGATGATGGTCGGATTATCATGATGCAGACCTATCTGCGTAAACTCTGAGATATCGTTGCACAGCGTCCAAGTCTGAAGTTTCTGCCATGTCTCTTTGATACTTTTGTCATAACCTTTATGTCGTATGTAGTAGCAGTTCATCTGAGGCATCTTGAGTATTTTTGGTTTGAGGGATGAAAAGTCTGCAGTAGAGTTTGAAGCGCTTTGAGACTTTGTCAAAATAGTCTCCACATAGCTGTTGTAACCGCCGTTTTTCCACTCTTTTGGCGTCATAAGAAACTTCTCTTTAAACACTTTAGAAAATGCGGTTTGCGAGCTGTATCCGCACATCTTGGCTATCTGTGTTATGGTCGAGTTCTTATTTGTCAAAAGAAGGCTTGCGGATTTTTGCAGTCGTATGGATTTGATGCTCTCATAAACATTTTTACCAAACTCGTTTTTGAAGACACGATGGAGATGAAATTTGCTCACACCGAGGTTTTCACTCAGCTCACCGAGGTTTATATCGGTATCAATGTACTTGTAAATGTAGTAGATGATATCGTTAGCGATCTTTGTATGTTTTTGTATCGTGTCTTTTTTCATGACCATATTATAGCAATAGTTAAATGATTTTTGAGCAATATCAGATACTATTACTAACAATAATTATGCAGAAATAAAATTTATTTTCTTATAGAATTACACAAAATAAAGGAAGAAGATGAAACGATCATTTATACGAGAGATACTTGAATCCATAGATGGTGAAACTATTTCGTTTGCGGGCGGATTGCCTGATGAAAGCTTGTTTCCGATAGAAGATTTACGTAAAGCCAGCGACAAAGTGTATGAAAATCCAAAAAATCTGCAATACACCATCAGCAATGGCATCACGCCTTTACGAGAAAAAATAGCGGATTTTTATAATAAAGATGGATTTGATACAAAAGCCTCAAATATCCTCATAACTACGGGAAGTCAGCAGGGTTTGTACATCATCGCAAAGTACTTTGAACGTAAGCAGATTGTCATAGAAGAGCCATCATATTTGGGTGCTGTAAACATCTTTAAGATGAACTCTTTGGAAATGAAAGCGGTGCCTCTTGAGAGAGATGGCATAGATACGCAGAAGTTTTGCGATGCCTATAAAGATGCAAAACTTGCATATCTCATCCCTGATTTTCAAAATCCAAAAGGCACGCAATACACAGAAACAAAAAGAGATGAAATAACAAAATGTGTAATGCAAAACGGCGGATATATCTTAGAAGATGCGCCCTACAGTGAGCTATATTTTGAGCAAAAACTAAAATCCATAAGCTCAATGATTCCGGAAAACAGCTTCCATCTTGGCTCATTTTCCAAGACTCTCGCTCCAAGCCTTAGAATAGGGTGGATACGCGCAAATGAGGAGATCATTAGAGCGCTTACGATGATAAAAGAAACCATAGACCTGCACAGTTGCGGCATCGCTCAGCATATTTTGGATAATTATTTAGAAGATGATGCGAGATATGAAAAGCATCTCCATCATCTAAGAGGCGCTTATAAAGAGAAGATGGAGATATTTACCGATGCTTTAAAAAAGGAACTGCCTGAGTTCGTTTTTGATATGCCAAAAGGCGGGATGTTCGTGTTTGGTTCACTCCAAGGCTTTGATACTTTCAAACTTGTTTACGAGTGTATGGACAAAAAAGTCGTTTATGTTCCCGCAAACCAGTTCTATCTTGATGGTCGCATCAGTGATGAGATACGTTTCAACTATACCTACTCGACAAAAGAGCAGGTCACGCAAGGGCTAAAACGCATAGCCGAAGTTATCCGCGCAAAGCAGGTTCTAGGTTAAATTTGCTATAATCTCAATAAAAAAAGAGATTTATGCGAGAGTTTTATACACAAATAGAAGATGGCAGTTTAGTAAAGATCGAAGTTGAGCTTGAAGCTGAAGAAAATATCATGGATAAAGCGATCTATCCTTGGCTCTACACGGTGTTTATAAAGCTCAAATCTCCGCTTCCAAGCGGTCTCTCAGATGAAGATGAAGAGGACTTTTTGTCCGAATGCAAAGACAGACTTGCACTCAAACTCGAAGAGAAAGAAAAAGCCGTTTATGTAGGTTCAAAAACCAGAGACGGCTGGTATGAACTCTACTTTTACCTTGAAGACCCAAAAGGGGTAGAAAACAAGACAAAAGATCTCCTAAATGCTTTTGGTTACAAGTATGAGAGCAACTCGGTAAAAGATAAAAAATGGAATCTGTTTGAAGTCTCACTTTGCCCAAATCCAAAGCAGGCGCATCACATCCAAAGCCGCCAGATCATAGAAGAGATGATGGAAGCGGATGATGATCTCTCAAAGCCTCGCGAAGTAGAACACTATATCTTGTTTGAGATAGCTTCTTTGCGTGAGAAGTTTGAAGAGATACTTGTTGAAAAAGACCTTACATGTAAGGGCGATTTTGAGCGTGAAGATGAAGAGTATATTTACGGTCTTGCTGTGGCAATAGTACACAATCTTGAAACCGAAACTATCAATGAAACAACAGATATGCTAATGGACTTATGTAAAGAGCATCACGGTCATTATGAGGGTTGGAGCACATCTTTGGTGGATGAAGAGATTTGAAAAAACTCTTTGAGATACAAGGTATTATCTTTTATACCCTAGCTCTTTTTCTCAATGCTTTTACCGATCTTGGTCATAAAATCATCATCCAAAACACGATTTTTAAGATCTATGATGGGAGTGAGCAGATAGTTCTCACAGCCATCGTCAATGCTCTTATTTTAATCCCTTTTATCCTTCTTTTTACACCATCAGGCTATCTCGCCGACAAATATCCAAAAAATATTATTATGAAATACTCTGCTCTCTTTGCGGTTTTTATTACGCTTGGCATCACACTTTCTTACTATATGGGTTGGTTTTACGTCTCATTTGGTCTGACTTTTCTACTTTCTCTTCAAAGTGCTCTCTATTCTCCTGCAAAATATGGCTATATCAAAGAGCTTGTTGGAGTGAAACTTTTAACTGCCGGCAATGCGCTTGTTCAAGCGACGACAACAGTCGCTATTTTGGGCGGAATTATCTTTTATACAGTGCTTTTTGAGATGAGTATTAAGCCGACATTTTTAAATGAAGCAGACATTTTAAAGATGGTTGCACCTCTTGGATGGTTGCTATTTTTTAGCTCTATCGTTGAGTATCTCTTTACATGTAAACTTGAAAATAAAATGACAATGACAAGCCGTTTGAATTTTAATATTAAAAAATATTTCAGCGGTTATTATCTGAAAAAGAACCTTCTCACAATGACAAGAAAACGCGATATCATTGAGTCTATAGTGGCTTTATCGATCTTTTGGTCACTCTCTCAAGTCGTACTTGCTATCTTTGGAGCGTATGCCAAAGATACTCTACATGTAAATAATACCATCTACGTTCAAGGCGCTATGTCACTTGCTGGTTTTGGTATTATCTTAGGTTCTTATCTGGCTTCAAAACTCTCACGTTATTATGTCAATCTTGGGATGATTCCCTTCGCTGGTTTTGGTCTGAGTCTGATGGTTTTACTGCTTCCTTTTAGTGTGACTTTTACACAGGTTGTTATTTTGTTTATGCTCTTTGGAATTTTTGCAGGACTCTTTATCGTTCCGTTGAACGCTTACCTCCAAGAGATAGCTCCACGCGCACATCTGGGGACTATACTTGCGGGAAATAACTTCATCCAAAACATCTTTATGTTTTTCTTTTTATCTCTCACTACAGTTTTTGCCTATGAGGGCATGAATGTTGAAATCCTTTTTTATATTATGTTTTTTGTCGGCTTTTTGATGTCTTTATATATGCTCAAGCGTCATTTGATTATGTTTATTTGGTTCTGGTTTGAAGTGCTTTTAAATATGCGATACAAATACAAGTTTATCGGTGTCCAAAATGTTCCTCGTGATGGCGCCATACTCTTTATGGGCAATCATATCAGCTGGATAGACTGGGTGATTATGCAGTTTCCAATCCAGAGACGCGTCTCTTTTATGATGGAGCGCGATATTTATCATTGGAGATTTTTTAACAAACTCTGGAGACTTGGAAATGCAATTCCGCTTTCGGTAAAAGCAAGCAAAGATGCATTTTTGGAAGCGAGAAAACGTGTAGCAGATGGTAAATGTGTCGTGATTTTCCCCGAGGGTGAGATCAGCCGCAGTGGAGAGATGGGTGAGTTTTATAGAGGATATGAATTAATCGCAGGTAAAAGTGAAGGTGTTATAATTCCATATTACATCGGCGGAATGTGGGGAAGCAGACTTTCAAGAAGCAAAAAACGCTTAAAAGATGACGGCTCGCTTTTTAAACGCTATGTCACCGTCACTTACGGCGAACCGCTACCGCTAAACACAAAAGTAGAAGAGATAAAAAAAGTGCTTCATGCACTCAAGGAAAAATATGAAACCAAATAAACCAAAATATACACTCTTTAAAAACGCGACTTATGCGCTTGAGGGTTTTGTAGAGATCACGAAGCATGAGAGTTCTTTTAAGCTCCAACTAGTACTTTTTGTCGTAATGAACGTCGTCGCTTGGATGCTTCCTATCTGCTTTTTCAACAGTGCTGTTCTTTCACTCTCTTTATTTATTCCCATCATCGCAGAGGTGACAAACAGTGCTATCGAGCGTGTTGTAGATCTTGTCACTGTTGAACATCATATCATGGCAAAACGGGCCAAAGACGCGGGTGCGACGCTTGTACTTTTAAGCCTTATCCTTACAGGACTTATCTGGATAGTTATTTTACTTGATGCTTTTAAAATCGTTTAACTTATGAATAAAATCAAAATCGTCGATAACCTTGACTGCTTTGCGGAGAAGTTTGAGGGGATTGATCTTCACGGTATGACAATTAAAAAAGCGGAATTTGAAGAGTGTACTTTTGTCTCTTGTGATTTTAGTGAGACTTTATTTCATTCATGCAGGTTTATTGATTGTCATTTCAAAGACTGCAATCTTGGAGTGATGAAACTTACAAACTCCAAGATCAGTAACACCGAGTTTATCTCTTGCAAGATGATCGGCATAGACTGGACGATGTGTGATTTTAAAAGTCTGCTCAATCCTGAACCACTAAAGTTTAAAGAGTGCATCTTAAACGATAGCAACTTTTTTGGTCTTTCTTTAGAGCGACTTGTTCTCAAAGAATGCCGCGCAAAAGATGTCGATTTTCGCTCCGCTTCGCTTATAAACGCCAACTTCACTACCACTGATTTTAAAGGCGCACTTTTTGGCAATACTCACTTAGAAGGTGCCAACTTCACAGACGCTCAAAACACTCAAATCGACATCAAGAATAATCATCTCAAAGGCGCGATATTTAGCCGATACGAAGCACTTTATCTGCTCGAGAGTATGGGGATTGTGCTCGTAGATTAGGCAAATAAACTTTTGTTACTTGTATGTAACAATACAGATGTAAAATCACGCTATGAATTATAAATCAATCTTCGTATCAGATATCCATCTTGGAACGCGTTTTTCTCAGGCTGAACTCTTTTTAGATTTTTTAAAAGAGAGAGAATCCGAAAATCTCATTTTTGTCGGCGATATCATTGATGGCTGGGCTATTAAGCGAAAGTTTAATTGGGAACAGTCTCATTCTGATGTGATGCAAAAAATCCTTCGTAAAGCCAGGAAAGGGACAAAAGTTACTTATATTACTGGCAATCATGATGAGTTTTTACGAGACTTTATTCCACTTTTTTTAGGCGATAATTTTGAGATAAGAAATGAGATGGACTATCATGCAGTGAATGGCAAACGATATTTAGTGACGCATGGAGATTTTTTCGATTCTATCACGATGACAAAAAGATGGCTTGCTGTGCTTGGTGATATAGGTTATGACTTCACACTTTATCTTAACCATCATCTCAATTCTCTTCGCAAACTTTTTCGTATCCAAAAACATTGGTCACTCTCAAAATATATCAAAGACAATGTCAAAAGCTCTGTGAGTTTCATCACAAATTTTGAAGATATTCTCTCAGAACATGCAAAGCGAAACAGTTATGATGGTGTGATCTGCGGACATATTCACAAGGCTGAGTTAAAAGATATAGATGGCATCGAGTATCTTAATTGCGGCGATTGGGTAGAGTCTTGTACTGCGGTCGTGGAGCATTTTGATGGAAGATTTGAGATCCTTCACTGGCTCTCTCATGAGTGAGATTACACTCGCACTTTCAGGCGGTGCGGCGCGTGGAGCTTATCATCTTGGAGTGTTGCATTTTATCGAGGAAAAAGGCTTACATGTAAGGGCAATCTCGGGTACATCTATTGGCGCTATCATCGGTGCAAGCTGGCTTTGCGGCGTGAGTGCAAAAGAGCAGTTGGAGATATTTAAATCCAAAGAGTTTAGAGCTATTTTCTCGTTTAATTATTTTAGAAAATCAATTTTTAAGATCGATATGGACGCAAAGATAATAGAGCGACTTGTACCTAAGAAAAATATCCAAGATCTTGAAATTCCGCTTTATATCACCGCTATTGATCTTACGAGTGGAGCAAATCTTTGTTTTGAGAGTGGAGATATCAAGAGACTTTGTATCGCTTCTTCTGCACTTATTCCCATATTTCCGCCCGTGCAGTACAATGACTACCAACTCGCAGATGGCGGATTTATGGATCACATTCCTATGGATCCTTTAAAAGCGTATGACGTCATGAGAGTCGGGGTAAATCTGCATCCAATCTACAAAAAGGAGAGTGGCAACAATATTTTCAGTCACATATCAAGGAGTCTGTATTTGAGCATGTACAGAGAAAGTTTTGAGGCAAAAAACAGTTGCGATATTTACATCACTTCTAAAAAGTTGCTCGATTACAGTATCTTTTCTTTTAGCAATTTCGATGCGCTCTTTGCGCTTGGATATCAGGATGCGAAAGAGAAATTTAGTTTAAAACTATAAATGATATAATTTTGAACTTAATAATTATGAGGATAAAAAAATGACAACAACATTAATAATCGGTGCAGGTGGAGTAGGGCGCGTTGTAACGCATAAGTGTGTGATGAATAAAGATGTTTTCGGACGTATCGTACTTGCAAGCAGAAGTATCGGAAGATGTGAGACTATCAAAGAAGAATTAAACGGCGGTATCGACATTACAACTGTGGATGCGGACAAAACCGAAGAAGTTATAAAACTTATCAAAGAGCTAAACGCGAGCATCGTTATCAACGTGGCTCTTCCATACCAAGACTTGACTATTATGGATGCATGTATCGCGACAAATACGCCTTATCTTGACACTGCAAACTATGAGCATCCAGACGAAGCGAAGTTTGAGTATAAACTTCAGTGGGAAAAAGACGCGAAGTTTAAAGAAGCTGGAATTATGGGACTTTTAGGTTCAGGTTTTGATCCAGGTGCGACAAATGTATTTTGTGCTTATGCTCAAAAACACTACTTCGATGAGATCCATACTATCGACATTTTAGACTGTAATGCAGGCGATCACGGCTACGCATTTGCAACAAACTTCAACCCTGAGATCAATCTTCGTGAAGTAAGTGCAAATGGGCGTTACTGGGAAAATGGCGAGTGGATAGAGACAAAACCTTTGGAAATCATGCAAGTTTGGGATTATCCTGAAGTAGGGCCAAAAGACTCTTACCTTCTTTACCACGAAGAGATGGAATCTTTGGTTCAAAATATTAAAGGATTGAAGCGTATCCGTTTCTTTATGACTTTTGGACAAAGCTACATCAAACATATGGAAGTTTTACAAAACATCGGTATGCTTGGAATCGAGCCTGTTATGCATAAAGGTTGTGAGATTATTCCTATCGAGTTTTTGACTACATTACTTCCTGATCCTGCAAGTTTGGGAGAACGTACAAAAGGAAAAACTAACATCGGTATCGTGGCTGAGGGGATCAAAGACGCAAAGCCAAGAAAGATCTATATCTATCAAGTAAAAGATCATGAAGAGTGCTACGCGGAAGTAAAAAGCCAAGGTGTTTCTTACACGACTGGCGTTCCTGCGATGATCGGTGCAAAACTGATGTTAAAAGGAATCTGGAGTGGAAAAGGTGTATTCAACATGGAACAAATGGATCCAGATGCTTTTATGGATGAAATGAATACACAAGGTCTTCCATGGCAGGTTAAAGAGCTCTAGGAATGACTTACGAGAGTATAGTAAAAAACATAGATAAAATGCCACCTTTGTCAGATGTAGTCCGTGATATACGGGCATTGTATGCAGGTGGACTTGAAAACGTCAATACAGCCAAGCTGGTAAAGATTATAGAATCTGATATTATGCTCTCTGCAAATATCTTGAAAATAGTGAATTCTCCATATTATGGATTTTCACAAAGGATCTCTTCGATCTCTCATGCTGTTATGCTTAGCGGAGTCGAGAAGACCTATTCGCTTGTTTTGCGTTATGCGATGGGTCTTCAACTTCAAATAGACACGGAGATATATGGTTTCAATAATGTTCAATTCAATGAAATGTGTATACTTCAAAGTTCTTTAATGATGCAATGGTATGCTAGAGTCAATATTCGAGACGCACATCTTTTAGCTTTACTTGCTTTTATCATGGAATCGGGTAAGATAGTGATCGCTGGGGAACTTATGGACAGTAATTATCTTGAAGAGTACAGAAAAGGCTTTTTAGCATGTACGAATATTCAAGAGTTTGAAAAAGAGTTTTTAGGTATCACTTCCTATCAAGTGAGTGCAGTTTTATTTGAACACTGGAACTTAGAGCCCATCTATACAGAGATATTAAAAGCATTGGATTCTGACAAAGAAGATCTTGATCCTAAAATACAAGAGTATGTAAGCGCTGTACATATCATCAGAACAGCTATCAATTTGAAAGAAGTTTTAACAGATCAATCGATAGAAAAAGCTTCTTTGATCATAGAAAATGAGATGCACTTAAACAGTGAAAAGTTTAGAGCAGTTGCTCAAAAAATTAGAGAAGCTTACGAACAAACTTAGAAAGATCAAAGGTCATATTTGTATTTTGCAATCTTCAATTTTATATTTTCATTTATTATCGGTTTCATAGGTATTAAGACTCTACGTAGAGTAAGCTCTCCCAATGAGGTCGTTTTTGCAAGTCTGCCGCTACTTTTTGCATTGCATGAGTTTACTCAAGGCTTTGTGTGGCTTGGAGTTTACGGCTACATAAATCCAAGAGCGCTTGAAATGGCAGAGGCGATCTTTGTATTTTATGCTCAAGGTTTGTTGCAGTTCATTATTCCTCTAGCTATTTGGCTTATAGAACCGCAAGGGATGCGAAAAAATATCATTGCTGTGTTGATGTTTATCGGCGCTTTACTTTCCGTATATACTTTATGGGGACTTAGTGTCGTGCCTACATCGGTATCGCTTCAAAATCATCTGCTCTATTATGTTAATCCTACGACAGATTACCATTGGGTTGCAATCATCTATCTACTAACAACATGTGGTTCACTTTTACTCAGTAGCAATCTTTCTATCAGGCTTTTTGGATGGTTAAATGTACTAGGCATAAATCTGGTCTTTTGGATCGTACCGAATGGGGTAACATCTCTGTGGTGTCTCTACGCCGCACTTGTAAGTTCAGTTTTATATTTGCACTTCGTAAAACGACGTATCGCTTTTCTTGAGCTTATAAAAAGTAATGAAAGTCAGTGGGGTGAAAAAATGGAAAAAGAGCTGAGCAAGCTTTTGACGAGATAGGTTAAAGAACACCAAAAGGCTCTTTAAAGGAGGAGTTTCAACAGTTTTAGTAATATAAAAATGCTACAATTTCGACAAAATAATATAAAGTAGAAATTATGAATATCAATGAGATAAAAACTCCATGTTATGTGTGTGAAGAGCAGCTTTTAGAAAACAATCTCAAACTCCTAGAACGTGTGCAAAAAGAGAGCGGGGCAAAGGTAATCTTGGCTCTCAAAGGTTTTGCAATGTGGTCGACTTTTGACCTTGTCTCCAAATACCTTCAAGGGTGTACATCAAGCGGTCTTCATGAGGCAAAACTCGCTTATGAAGAGTTTAAAAAGTTTGATTCTAAAAAAGAGGTTCATACTTATTCTCCGGCTTTTAAAGAGGAAGATATTGATGAGATTGCTTCTATCTCAGATCACATCGTTTTCAACTCGCCTTCTCAGCTACTAAGATTTAAAGAAAGAGTCTTACATGTAAACGCAAATGTTTCTATTTCTCTTCGTATAAATCCTGAGTTTTCCTCTTCTCCCGCAGATATGTACAATCCTTGCGGTCTTTATAGCCGTCTTGGAACGACTTTGGCAAACTTTGATGAGTCTATTTTAGAGCACATTGATGGGCTAAACTTCCACGCGCTTTGTGAGCAAAATGTGGATGCGCTTGAGGGTGTTTTGGGTGCGTTAGAAGAGAAATTTGGCAAATACATAGATGGACTCAAATATATCAACTTCGGCGGCGGACACCATGTCACAAGAGTGGATTACGACGTAGAACGTCTTATAGAAGTTATAAAAGAGTTCAAAGCAAAACACAATGACATAGAAGTCTATCTCGAACCGGGTGAAGCTGTGGGCTGGCAGACGGGCTACTTAGTGGCAACTGTGCTAGACATCGTCCACAACGGCATGGATATCGCCATCTTAGACACTTCAGCAGAAGCGCATATGCCAGATACTCTTGCGATGCCTTATCGCGCGGATGTGCGCCATTCAGCAGAAGCGGGAGTGAAAAAATACACTTACAGATTTGGCGGAAACACCTGTCTAGCAGGCGATATTATGGGAGATTACTCTTTTGATGAGCCTTTACATGTAGGCGACAAAATCATCTTTGAAGATCAAATCCATTATACTTTTGTCAAAAATACAACCTTTAACGGCATAAAACTTCCATCTTTGGCGATTCTTCGAAAAGATGGAAAACTCGACATCGTCAAAGAGTTTGGATATGAAACTTATAGAGATAGATTGTCTTAAATACTCTACATGTAAGCGTATAAAAACATTAAAGAAAAGATCCTGAATCAAGTTCAGGATGACAAAATGCAAGTTCAGGATGACGAAATTAAGGAAAAATAATGATAGAAGATAAAGAGCGATGGAACATAAGACATGTTGAAAAACCGATGCCTCAGTATGTGTCGCCGACTTTGGAAAAATATATCAAAGAGGCAAATGTAGGACGTGCACTTGATGTGGCTTGCGGAACTGGGAGAAATACTCATTTTCTAGCTGATCTTGGATTTATCGTAGATGCCGTCGATCTCTCTGATTATGCGTTGAGCTGTATTCGTGAGGATGCAAATATCAATAAGCAAGAAGTAGATCTTGATACTTATAATATCGAAGAGACATATGATCTTATCATCAACATCAACTATCTCAACCGTCGTTTGATGCCACAGATGCTTTTGGCTTTAAAAGAGGGCGGTGTTATACTCTTTGAAACATTTATTTCTGCTCATGATGTGCCTGAAAAAGGGAGTATGAACCCTGATTTTCTTTTAAATACGAATGAGCTTTTACGCTCATTTCTTGACTTGGATATTATCTACTATGAAGAAAAAGATATCATAAATCTTCGAGGTGAAGACGCAAGACTTGCTTCTTTGGTAGCTAGAAAATCATAATCTAAAAAGTTTATGACCAAGCCTCGATCTTGCCTGAGATATCCATAGATGTTAGGTAGAGTCGAAGGTCGAACTCGAGTTGATGGTATGAGGGTTCCATATGCATGCAAAGACTGTAAAAAGCTTTGTTGTGCTCTTTTTCTTTAAAATGTGCCAATTCATGCACGACTATCATACGTAAAAACTCCTCTGGAACACTCTTAAACATTGAAGCCACTCTTATCTCATTTTTGGCTTTAAGCTTATTTCCTTGTACTCTTGAGATGAAATGATGCGTTCCCAAAGCATTATGGATGACATTGATCTTGCCATCATAGAGCACTTTGCTCAAAGGCTGAGTCTTTTTCATATACTCATTTTTGAGTTCACTCACATAGGAAAAAAGCGCTTTATCTGTTTTCATCGTATGTGAATTTTTATATTTACTTTGTAAGTGGTCTTCAAGTTTGTCCTGCTTTATAAGCGTTTGAACTTGAAGCTTTGTTTGCTCGTTGTAGTGACTGAGGTACTTAAATGTATTCATTAAAAATTATAAAAGCTTTTTCATAAGCTCGATATGATAACTTTCTTGATAATTTACGAAATCAAAAAAACGTTTGAGTTCATCATCATGTATCGCATCTGAAAGTGTTTTACACATCTCTTTTGCACCTTCTTCTTCAGCGATGCCATCAATCACAAATTTCTCTATATCTTTTACAATATAGGTCATTGAATGTAGCTCTCTTGGAAGTGCGAGGATTCCCATCTTTGCCATCATCTCGCCAAACGATTGCAAGTGAAAATGCGACTCGTCTATAAGGTCTTGAAATACATTAAAATGGGTGAGATTTGTCGTGCGTGCTTGCATGTAAGCATAAACCAAGATCAGTTCATACTCTTTATAAGACTCTTCAAACAGGAATACCGTCAGTGCGTCTATCTGCTCTTGAGGCAAGTTTTTATCTGCATATTTTCTAGCCATATTAAATGCTGTAATTTGTGCATCATTAGCTCTATTGTCCAACAGTGCAGCGATGTGATGGATCATATAATCTTCATCAGTGATCATTCTGGCATTTAAAATATCTTCACCATACAGTGCAGAAGTTTTTTTGAGTTCAACGACGAGATAACGGAGTATTTCAAATACACTTTCACGTTTATGCAGCATTTTAGTGCGGTCATAGTTATAGTCATCACCGTCTTTTAAAACTTTATCTCCAAGCCATTTCATATGGCGAAATTCTATAGTTGAAAAGTTATAAAGATCTCTTTTTATCTGCTTGTCATTGATTGCAAAAGATGCAAAAAGAATGTCGAGCCACAGCTCATGTTTTGCTTGATATAATTTATTCATTCTCTTCTACCTCACAACTTTCTTTCATTTTGATGATGTGCATCTCTTCATTTTCACCGTTTAAAAGGTGTTCTCGGTTGATAAGTGAAGCAACAAAAGCTTCGAGCACCATATCAGTACATACTCTTTGTTTTGGAGTGAGTCCACCGAGCTTGAGTTCCATCTTTGCTATGGCTTTTTTGCCTTCATCGACTTTTTCCCCTTTGACCATTGCACTAAACATCGACCCCACAACCACAGTATCTTGACATCCGTTTGTAGCAAATTTGAGGTCTTCTATGATCTCACCATTTACTTTGATATAAAAGATCACATATTCGCCGGTTCTTTCATCCATAGCAACGCCGACTCCGCTTGGATCATCAATTTTTCCATAATTTTTTGGAGCCATTAAGTGTTCTAACACTTCAGGGTTCATCCCCTCTGGCATTTTGACATCTTCAAACATAGGGTATCTTCCATTTATTTTTGACAATTATACTCAAGAATATCTGATTCAGTAGATTTGACTGCAAACTTTAGTACAATTTTGAAAAATATATTGAGGTGATGCAGTATGAGTATGGATAAAATAATCTCAGGCTTTTTCTTTATCTTGGCGATGACGGTAAACTTTGGTTTTTTCATCGGAGATCTTACAGTTATAGAACAGCACAGTGCATTTGAACTTTTTGCGGCTATTGTTATCAATATCATTGCAACTATTTTAAAACTCGGGGACAAAACACAGCTAGGAGCTGTTCTTTTGGCTACGAGTCTTGTCGCGGATATTCAGCTTATTACATCTGCAACCGTTTGGGCTTTTGCACAGTATGTTCTTGGTGGACTCAATGTAGAATCGACTACCGCTATCGTCTCGCTTTCGGGCGGTGCATTACTTGCAAACATCGTTTCAGTCATCCTTTTTGTCGGTGATACTATCAAATCAAAAAGATAGAAAGCACTTATGAATGACCAAATAATCTGGATCGTCCTTAAACGTTTAAGGACTCCTTTTCTCGTCATTATTGTTACTTTTTCTATCTCGATTTTAGGTCTTATGCTTATTCCCGGAGCTGATAATTCTGGACATGTCTATCATATGACCTTTTTTGATTCTTTTTATTTTGTAAGTTATACAGCAAGCACCATCGGATTTGGAGAGACCCCGTATACGTTTACTTATCCCCAAAGAATGTGGGTCAGTGCATCGATCTATATCACTGTTATTGGTTGGTTTTACGGTATTGGTACGATCATTTCTCTTATTCAAGACGAAACTCTCAGAAAAGCAATCAATAAAAACAGTTTTAGAAAAGAGGTTTTAGGACTAGTTGAGTCTTTTTATATCATACTTGGATATAACAGTATTACAAAAAGTATCATCAATAGAGTCAATAAAAATGATTTTAGAGTTGTTGTTCTTGATAAAAGTCAAGAGAAGATAGAGGAATTGATCCTAGAAAACTTCTATCCAAATGTTCCTGCATTTGTAGGAGAAGCGACAAATCAGCAGATGCTGATAACTGCTGGAATCCATCAGAAAAACTGTCTTGGTGTTATCTCTTTATTTGAAAATGATTCAAAAAATACGGAGATAGCAACAATATGCAGACTCTTAAACAAAAAAGTCGATGTCATCGTAAAAGCAAGTTCTCCACAGCATCTTGACTACTTCAGATCCATAGGCTTACATCATATTCAAAACCCTTTTGAAATTATTTCAAAAAGGATGTTTTACAGTATTACAGCACCGCATATCTGGCTTTTAGAGATGTGGATCTATGGACATGCATTAAATCTTAGAAACAGAGATCTTTTACCACATGGAAGATATATTATTTGCGGTTATGGACGTATGGGCATTGCGATAGAAGAGGGCTTAAAAAAAGCTGGAATCGATTATATACTTTACGATATCAATTCCATAGAGTATAAAGAGCGAAAAAATACTACTATCTTTGGAGATGAAGAGGATATTCAAAAACTTCTTGAACTTGGAGTAATGAATTCTGCATGTATTATTGCTGCAACAAAAGATGATCTTTTAAATCTTACCATACTCAATAAAGCAAAAGCGTTGAATCCGGAGATCTATACGATAGCAAGAGAAAACTCTTTAGATGATCTCAATATCTTTCAAGCCTCAAAAATAGACAGAATCTATATCTTAGAAAGAATCTTGGCCGACACAACATACAACTACCTTGCACAACCTCTGACAGAAGTTTTTATCCAAGAGATCCGAAAAAAAGATGAAGAGTGGGCAATTGTTATCGTCAATATGCTTCACGCTATAACAGGAGCTAATCCTGATTATTTTGAACTTCAGATTAATAAAGAGAATGCTTATGCGCTCTCTTTAGAACTGGAGAAAGGAACAAAAGTTACTTTGTCGAGTCTAAGACGCTCAAGAGAGGATAGAAGCAACTTGTTGCACATCGCATATTTACTTTTAAAAAGAGGTGATGAAATCTATCTTATGCCTGAGTCTCACACAGAAATACAACTTGAAGACCAACTTTTAATCGTCTCCAATGATGATAGCAGAGATGATTTTGAATATATCATTAATAATATTCATGAATTAAATTATGTCCTCTCCAACAACGAAAAAAGTTACAACTTTTTTCGAAAAAAAGATTAATGAGATTGATTTGAAACAAAAAAAACATTTTTTCCTCTCGTTGGCCTATTTTATTGAGAGTTTAAGTGCTTATCGTAGGATAAAGATCTTCGTATATAATCTCATAGAAAATGACCAGTATCCATATAAAAAATATTTTGATTTTTTTATGATTATTGTAATTTTAACCAGTGTTACGTTGCTTGTTATTGATGTTAAACATCACATCTCCATTTGGATAGATGAGTTTGATCTCTACTTTGTCACATCTATTTTTATCGTTGAATATCTTGCCCGAATGTGGGTTTACAGCGATATACATAAACTTGTTATAGATGAGTATGAAGAAAGTAAATTCTTTGATAAAAAGCTTTCATTTTTTTATCTTTTTTGGAAAATAATTCAAAATAAATGGGGATATGTATCCTCATTTTCTGCTCTTATAGATCTTATTGCCATACTTCCTAGCTATCGAGGTATACGAATTTTACGTGTTTTTATTTTATTTAGAGCCTTTAAAATACTCAGATATACCAGAAGTCTCAATGGATTTGTCTATGTCTTAAAAAGTAAAAAATTCGAACTTATGACACTTTTGACACTTTTCGCATTTTTTATATTTATAGCCGGCATCATGCTTTATGTTTTTGAAGGCGATAATAAAAATCCAAATATCCATAATCTTTTTGATGCATTTTATTGGGCACTCATTACTATCTCAACAGTCGGGTATGGTGATATCGCTCCTGTGACTATAGAAGGACGAGTAGTGACGATGGTTATTGTCATAATGGGAATCGGACTTATTGCCTTTGTGACTTCATTGATCGTATCCTCTTTTAACGAGCGACTTACCGTTTTACGTGAAGATAGAGTTATTGCCGATGTCAGCAAAAAAAAATCTTTGATTGTTATCTGCGGGTATGGTCTTTTGGGACGTCTTGTCGCTAAGGGTCTTCAAAAAAAAGGGATTGAATTTCTTATCATTGATAAAGATGAGAATCTTGTTTCACAAGCATTTAATAGCGGTTATAACACGATTTGTACCGATGCATCACAAGGTGAAATCTTTAGAAAACTTGGTATTGAAAAGCGTATCTCTCATGTTCTTTGTCTGACTTCTGATGATATCCAAAACGCGTTCATCGCTATAAATATCAAAAGTTTAAACGAAAAAGTACATGTAACGGTGCGATGTAGTGACGAAGAGATAGCCCAAAAAATGGAATTTGCACATATCGATCAGGTCACCATGCCTGAAGAGATTGCAGGTATGATGAGCGCTGTATATGCGGGTGAACCTGTTGCCTTTGAAGTACTACTTTCAATTATCGAAGAAAAAAAGAAAACACAAATAGATGAGATCGCTATTACTAGAGGTAGTTTCTTAGAACATAAAACTATCGGTGATATAAATTTTGACAGCTTTAGGCTCATTCTTCTTGGCGTATTTACAAGCAAAGACGGTGGTAAAACCCTTGGAGAATTTATGTTTAATCCTTCAGATGATTATTATTTACATGTAGGCGACAGACTAGTTTGTATCGGCTATTCTACGGCTATTGCCAATTTAAAAAAGAGGATGTAAAATGATTGATAAAAAAAATATTTTTCTCTTTGGCTATGGAAATTTTGGAAGACAACTCTATAAAAATCTCTCTCTTTTGGGTCATAATATCAAAGTGCTCACTGCAACGGCAGAGTCAATCGCAAGTGCTAAAGAGGACAAAGTTGATCTTATAAAAATAAATATCAAACGTAATGATGATATTTTGTCCTTAAATATTGACCAAGAAAACGATATGCTCTACTGTGCCATGAGCAAAACTGCTAACAATCTTTTTTTGGTTCTCACACTTAGAGCGCTATTTCCTTTTGCAAATATCATCGCCATCAGCAACTCTCTTGAAAACACAAGAAAGCTCAAATACGCAGGAGCAAACAGTGTAATAGACCTCTATGAAGCAACTTCAAGAAGACTGATAAATATCTTGACAAAACCGGCTGTAACAAGGGCTTTAGATGAGATTGTATACAAACAAAACAATCTTAAAATGGCAGAAGTCGTTATCCCACCAAAAAGCTTTTTAGTTGGGATGTATGTAAAAGATGTTTATTTTAAGAGTATGGGCGTTGTTTTAGTGGCAATTATAGATAAAGAGTTTGGACATGAACTTGTCTTTACAGACCAGCGTATGGGCCAGCAGCTTGAAGTTGGAGAAACCCTAGTAGTTGTCTCAAAAATAGATGATTTAAAAATCTTTAAAGATCTTGTCCATAGTGAGACACACCCCTTAGTTTCACATTAATCTTGTATTATTCGAAAATAAAAACAGTTTTTTATACTCTCCAAAAAAGGCAACACTTTGAGCACACACCATAAAAAGAAGCAGGTCTCAAAAGAGCATCATAGCTTTACATGTAAGTATTTTTTACCCACTACAAAAGAGGAGATTGATGCTCTTGGTTGGGATCAGTGTGATGTCATCTTAGTAAGTGGCGATGCTTATATAGATTCTCCATTTATCGGTGTTGCTATGGTCGGGAGGATGTTACAGCGTATGGGCTATAAAGTCGGTATGATCGGTCAACCCGACATCGAAAGCGATGTAGACATCAAAAGACTTGGTGAGCCTAAACTTTACTGGGGTGTGAGCGGTGGAAGTGTCGATAGTATGGTTTCAAATTACACAGCCACAAAAAAGTTTCGAAATTCAGATGACTATACTCCAGGAGGAGTCAATAACAAACGTCCAGACCGCGCTGTTTTAGTCTACTGTAACTTGATTCGCCGTTTTTATAAAGATACTGCACCCATCGTTTTAGGCGGGATTGAAGCGAGTCTCAGACGTGTGACTCACTATGATTACTGGACAAATAAACTACGCAAACCTATTTTATTTGATGCAAAAGCAGATGCTCTTATCTATGGAATGGGCGAGATTGCACTTCAAGAACTTACAGATGCCATAAGAGATGGAGATGATTTTAAAGATATTCGTGGAGTATGTTATATCTCAAAAGAGCCAAAGAGCGAATATGTCCAGCTTCCAAGCCACAAAGAGTGTTTAGAAAACAAAGAGCGCTACATCGATCTTTTTGATGATTTTTATGATCATAATGATCCGATCTCTGCAAAAGGATTATGTGAGGAAGTTGATGGACGTTATCTTATCCAAAACCCTCCATGTGATTATCTTAACGAAGTGGAAATGGACGCAAACTCCAATCTTCCTTTTACAAGAGAATTACATCCATACTATGCAAAGCAGGGTAAAGTAAAGTGTCTTGAGACAATTAAATTTTCTATTATGACCCATCACGGTTGTTGGGGTGAGTGTAACTTCTGTGCCATTGGCGTGCATCAAGGGCGCACTATCCGTACCCGTTCTGAAGATAATATCTTACAAGAGGCAAAAGATTTTAACGAGTATAAAGATTACAAAGGGATCATCAGCGATGTAGGCGGACCAACTGCTAACATGTACGGTTATGAGTGTAACAAAAAGCTTAAACTCGGCACTTGTGATCATCAAAGATGTGTTGATGCCGATCATCTATGTAAATCGATGAAAGTTGACCATAGCCGCAATATAAACCTTCTTAGACAAGTTCGAGAAGTGGAAGGTGTGAGAAAAGCGTTTGTGGCTTCAGGCGTACGTTACGACCTGATAAACGCAGATAAAAAACATGGCTATTCATATCTAAAAGAGATGGTACGTCACCATATCTCAGGACAGATGAAAGTAGCACCTGAACATACCCAGCAAAATGTTTTAGAGCTCATGGGAAAACCGGGAAAAGAGGAACTTGTAGAGTTTAAAAAACTCTACGATAAGCTCAACAAAGAAGAGGGTAAAAATCAGTTTTTGACCTACTATCTCATTGCCGCTCATCCAGGCTGTACAGATAAAGATATGCATGAACTCAAGCGTTTTACAACCGATGAACTCAAGATGAATCCAGAACAGGCACAGGTATTTACACCCACCCCAGGAACGTACAGCGCAGTGATGTACTACACAGAGATGGACCCAAAAACACGTAAAAAAATCTTTGTTGAGAAAGATCCTATAAAGAAAGAGAAGCAAAAGCAGATAGTTGTAGCAAAAGATAGTTTTAAGAGTGGTTTTGCATCGTAAAAAGTAATATTTAAACAAAAAAACAGCAAATAACATATATACTGAACGACTTTTATAAGGGTGTTTAATGGAAAATGGATCTTGTTTAAATTTAGAAAATGGTGTTATTGATGAAGTCTCAATTACCGAGCAGGAACATAACTCTATTTTAGAAGTGCAACTTTCTATATTAGAGCAGTTAGCTTCAAATCAAGATTCAAAACTTATTTTAGATAAATTATGTCTTTTAGCTGAAGCTTTACTCCCAAACTCTATAGCTTCAATTATGTTTTTAGATAAATCAACTGGACTTATGAGTGTTTTGTCTGCTCCAAGTGTTCCAAAAATTGGACATGATGCACTTTCAGGACTCAAGCCAGGACCTAGTGGTGGCTCTTGTGGAAATGCCGTATTTTCAAATGAACCTACTTTTGTAGGTGATACTTTTTGTGATCCAAAATGGCATGATCTCATACAACTTGCTTATGATTTTAACCTTTGTTCTTGCTGGTCTATGCCAGTACATGATGAAAATAAAAAGCCAATTGGTACGTTTGCACTGTCATCTTTTGAACATAGGATGCCCTCCCTTTTTCATAAAAAACTCTTACATGTAGGATCTAAAATTGTCAATATCGTTTTAAAGACGGAAGAACAAAAACAAAAAAATTCTGAAAATGAAAAAAGAATTGAGCTCTTTTCTACGGCTCTTCAAAACACTTCAGAGGGATTTTATATAACAGATAAAGATAATAATATTGTAGAGATGAACGACGCCTTTACAACATTGCTTGGATATACAAAAGAGGATGTTATAGGGGAAAATCCTAAAATACTCTCTTCTGGTAAACATGATAAAGTATACTATAAAGAGATGTGGAGACATATCTTAGAGAAAAAACATTTTTCAGGAGAGATAATAAACAAAAAGAAAGATGGGGAAATTATCACACAATGGATCAGCATAAATCCTATTTTTGATAAAAATAAGAAAATTCAAAATTATGTGGCAATTTTTACGGATATTTCAAAACTCAAAGAGTCAGAGGAAAGAATAGAGTACCTCGCATATCACGATCTTTTAACATCCACTTATAATAAAGTTTATTTAGAACAACAACTTTCAAATCAACAACTCAAATCTACATCTTCCCTCATACTTTTGAATGTTGATAATTTTAGTTATGTAAATCTCTCTTATGGTTTTGATATAGGAGATAAACTTTTAATAGGTATTTCAAATGAACTCAAGCAAATATGCCAACTATCGGACATTTTTCGAATAAATTCTGATGAATTTGCTCTTTTTACTCAAAATGCTTTAGATGTTAAAAAGAAGATAGATAAGATAAGAGCTCATTTTTCCAAAGTCTCATTTTATATTGATGATCTCAACATCAATGTTTCATTTAGTTATGGAGCATCTTTCAATGAAAGCTGCTCTTTACAAAATTCTGCATTAGCGTTAAAACATGCCAAAGAGGGTGGAAAAAATAGATATCACATCTTCAATAAAGAAGATAATGCTTCTGATATACAAAAGAGAGAAAACTTTGTTAAATATAATAACATCCTTCACGAAGCGATCGAATTTGGATTTATTACTCCCTATTTTCAGGGAATTAGAAACAATTTAACCAAAGAAATCAATAAATATGAGGCACTTGTGAGAATAGTGCGAAATGGTGAAGTGATATCACCTTATCAGTTTTTACAGACTGCTAAACTCTCAGGTATGTTGCCAGATATCACTAAAATCATGATCGATAAAAGTTTTGCGATGATGGCAAAAAATAAATATTCATTTTCTATCAATATCACAGAAGATGACCTTGATCTTGATTATTTGAGTGATTATTTGAAAGAAAAATCTAAAGAGTATGATATCTCTCCAAAGAGAGTCATATTAGAGATCTTAGAGGGAATGAGCTCTACTGGAAAACGTGATCATATTAGACAGCTTAATGCTCTTAAGAGAGCGGGCTATCTACTTGCAATCGATGATTTTGGTGCTGAGTATTCCAACTTTGAGAGAGTGTTGGACCTTGAAATAGATTTTTTAAAGATTGATGCGAGATATATTAAAGATATTGATATTAATAATAAAAGCTATGAGATTACAAAGGCTATGGTTTATTTTGCAAAAAATGCAGATATTCCATGTATCGCAGAGTTTGTTCATAGTGAAAATGTACAAAAAATTATAGAAGAACTAGGAATAGAATATTCTCAAGGGTATTTGTTTAGCGAGCCAAAAGAGCTTGAAATTGAATGAATCACAAAGATCCTGATAACGCTTTGATGCGTGAATCCTTAGTAATTATTACAACAAAAGCCAATTCGACGAAAAGAGTGAGCTGAAAAAAATAGAAGATGTATCCCCAAAAAATTAGATTTCCAAATGGGGATAACAGGTAAAAAAGATTAGAGGTTAAATCTAAAGTGCATAATATCACCATCATTAACGATGTACTCTTTTCCCTCTAGACGCATCTTTCCGGCTTCTTTTGCTTTTGCTTCTCCGCCACATGCAATGTAGTCATCATACGCGATAACTTCAGCACGGATAAAACCTTTTTCAAAGTCATTATGAATAACCGCTGCTGCTTTTGGAGCAGTCGTATTTTTTCTAATTGTCCAAGCACGAACTTCTTTGACACCGGCTGTAAAGTAGCTCATAAGACCTAGCTTGTCAAAACCTTTTTGAATAATCTGTGCAAGACCTGATTCTTTTACACCCAAATCATCCAAAAATTCCTGAGCTTCTTCATCACTTAAACCGATGAGTTCCTCTTCGATTTTTGCACAAAGTTTTATGACTTCACAGTTATGTCTAGCAGCGTGCTCTTTTACAGCAATTACAAATTCATTGTCTTCTAAAAGTCCGTCTTCATCAACATTTGCGCCGTACATGATCTCTTTTGCTGTAAGAAGTCTAAGATCTTTATTGAGCTCTATAAACATCTCATGCTCTGTTTTAGGAAAGTTACGTGCAAGTTTTCCCTCTGCCAAGAACTCCATCAATTCATCGGCAAAATCAGCCAAAGCTTTTCCATTTTTATCAGATTTTGCTTGTTTTTGTAAACGCATAATTCGGTTTGACAAGACTTCAATATCCGCTAAAATAAGCTCGTTTTCGATGATGTCGATATCACGTATAGGATTGATTGTTCCCTCAGTGTGAACAATGTTATCATCTTCAAAACATCTTACGATCTGTAAAATTACTTCTGTTTCACGAATATTTGATAAAAATTTATTTCCTAAACCTTCACCTTTGCTCGCACCCTTTACAAGACCTGCAATATCCACGAAGTCTAAAGTAGAGTGTTGTACACGCTCAGGATTTACAATCTTAGAGAGTTCATTCAGACGTACATCTGGAACTGGAACGATTGCTTTATTTGGTTCTATTGTACAAAATGGATAGTTTGCTGCTTCTGCATTTTGAGCTTTTGTTAAAGCATTGAAAGTTGTTGATTTACCTACGTTTGGAAGTCCCACTAGACCTATTGCTAATCCCATTATCTACCTTTATTATATATAAATGATTTTTGTAATTTTAGCTAAAATTTACTTGAAGTTTTAGTAATCCTTACATGTAAGCA
>JAVHRU010000005.1:0-5948 GCA_036171835.1 Sulfurimonadaceae bacterium
GGAAGGTCATATCGAAGGTCGTGTAAACGGTGCTAAAATTTATCTAAAAACAGAGTTTTTGAAAAAAGCATAATCTGTTATGAACTCTGTTATTTTTGTTTGTCTTGGAAATATTTGCCGTTCACCTCTTGCTGAGGGGATTGCAAAAAAGATAGTGCAAGAAAAAGGTCTACACCCAAATGGCACTTCGCATGTAAGAGTTGCATCTGCTGGAACTGGTGGCTGGCATACGGGTGAAACACCTTGCACAAACTCAATTGAAGTCGCTCAAAAAAATGGGATAGATATCTCTAAGTTAAGAGCTTCGCAGATTACAAAAAAAGATCTTCAAGAGTTTGAGTTTGTTATAGCTTTGGATGAGAATAATTTTAATGATCTAAAAAATCTTGGTGCAAAAAATCTCTACAAACTCGGTTCATTTGGATACAACAATGAAGATGTTCCTGATCCTTATTTTTTCGATGGATTTGAAGGTTTTGATAAAGTGTATGAGATGATAGAAGTTTGTGTTAGAAATCTGTTTGAAGAGTTAGCCTGAAAAAGGTAACTCTTTAAATTTTATGCTTTCGAAGATGATATAAAGCGGTGAATCTTTTGCATTTTCTAAAGTCTTATATTCCCCGTGACAAAGTACAAATTTGTTATCTTCAAAAATTATACTTATTCCCTCATTCATATCAAGATAGCTTAACTTACTATTTTCTACAATTTTGGCATCACTCACATTTGATAACTCAAACGCTATATCGATCCAGTCAAATGCACGTCCAGCGTCTTGCACACTGCACTGTATCTCTATAACACTCGGGGATTTGATTGTTATACTTTTTATCTCACTTTCAGAGAATCTTTCAAAGCGGGATAAAAATAGTTTTATCTCGCTTACATGTAAAGGTTTCATTTATTGGCAACCCACACATTCCATAGAGCGGTCTTCAACATCACTTGCAGTTTCAGGCGACTGAGAACGTAGATAGTAAGTAGATTTGAGGCCAAGTTTCCAAGCTAACATATAGATGTCGTTGAGATACTTTGCGCTTGCTTTATCAAGCGTTATAAAGATATTTAGGCTTTGACCTTGGTCTATCCATTTTTGGCGTATAGCGGCAGCTCTGATAAGCACACGTTGGTCAAGTTCATACGCCGAAGTATAGTAGCTCCAAGTTTCAGGTGAAAGTTTAGGAGCGACGACAGGAATAAGTCCACTTAAATTTTCTTCAAACCATTTACGTTTAAATATCGGCTCAATCGCTTGAGTAGTACCTGTAAGAATAGAGATAGAACTTGTCGGTGCAACAGCCATCAAATACCCGTTTCTTATTCCTTGCACCTTCACTTTTTTACGAAGATCATCCCACTCATACGTCGGTGCAAAAAGTCCGCCGCGATCAACGAGGTTTCTTACCTCTGCATTCGCATGGTCATGAGGCATAATCCCTTGGCTCCATTTTGAACCAGAAAACTCAGGATATTGTCCTTTTTCAAGTGCAAGATCAGAAGATGAAGAGATAGCATTAAAACTGACTGACTCCATGATCTCATCTATCTTGTCAAAATGTTCTTGACTTCCCCAAACGATTTTTTGTTCCGCTAACATCTGTGCTTCACCCATAACACCAAGACCGATTGAACGGCTTCTCATGTTAGTGCGTTTTACTTTTTCCATCGGATAAAAGTTAAGGTCGATGATGTTATCCAAAGCACGAATCGCAGTCGGAACGATTCTGTCTATCTCCTCTTTTGTATTGATACGTGAGAGGTTGACCGACGCCAAGTTACAAACAGCAGTTGCCCCGTTGACTTTCTCTTTTTCTACGATGTAAATTTTTTGTCCGCCAAGATAATCAAGTGCAGTAACTTTGTTAGCAGGTTTTTCTATACCGCTATCAACTTTTACTAACTCATCCTCTTCATATGTTATAAACTGTCCATCTTCAAACATAATTTTTATAAGGTAATGGTTTGGCTCAGTGTTTTGGAATATTTCTGTACAAAGGTTTGAACTTCTGATAATCCCGTAATGGCTGTTAGGATTTGCGCGATTTGCATTGTCTTTAAAACATAAGAACGGAGAGCCAGATTCAAAGTAACTCAGAAGTATTTTTTTCCAAAGATCTTTTGCTTTCACTTTTTCTTTTACAATAGACTCATCCTGTTCGAGTTCAAGATAACGCTTTTCAAACTCTTCCCCAAACATGTTAGTAAGTTCTTTACAGTCGTACGGATCAAATAGAGTCCAGATGCCATCATTCTCAACACGTTTCATATATAGGTCATTGATCCAAAGTGCAGGGAAAAGATCATGTGCACGACGACGCTCTTCACCTGAGTTTTTCTTGAGATCCAAGAAGTCATGGATATCAATATGCCAAGGCTCTAGATAAACTGCAATCGCACCTTTTCTCGTCCCTAGTTGATCGACAGCGATAGCGATGTCGTTGGTGATTTTTAGAAATGGTACAGTTCCGCCTGCTGCATTTTTATGTCCATCAATTGAAGAACCCATAGAGCGAACTTGTGTCCAGTCCCAACCGATACCGCCGCCAAATTTGGAAAGCATAGCCATCTCTTTGTAAGAATCAAAAATCCCTTCGATATTATCCGGAGATGAACCGATGTAGCATGAGCTAAGTTGGTGTCTCGTCGTACGTGCATTTGAAAGTGTCGGAGTTGCAAGCATCACTTCAAATTTTGAGATCATGTCATAAAATTTTATAGCCCAACCATGTCTGTCTTCTTCGTTTTGTGCCAAGAACATAGAGATAGCCATGAACATATGCTGAGGAAGTTCGATAGGATTATTTTTTCTATCTTTAATAAGATATCTGTCATAAAGTGTTTTAATTCCAAGATAGTTAAACTCTAAATCGCGCTCGGGTACAAGATGCTTTTCAAGGGCATCTAAATCGTACATTTCTCGTAGACCTTTTAGGATACGCCCTTCTTCTTCACCGCGCACCATATATTTAGTGAGTGAGTCATATCCCGTAAAGCCATTAACTTGGTGATAGAGATTAAATAAGAAGAGTCTTGATGCTACAAAAGTCCAATTTGGTGCATCAATATCTATCTTGTCTACAGCTGTTTTAATAAGAGTTTTTTGTATCTCTTCTGATGTAATACCATCGCGAAACTGTATCTGTGCATCAACTTCAAGTTCGCTTTGAGATACATTCTCTAAGCCTTTGACGGCAGCAGATGTATACTTTTGAATTTTTGTTATGTCTAATGGTTCTGTTCTACCATTTCTCTTGATGATGGTAATCATAAAATTATCCTAATCTTTATAAATTTTTATTATTAATCTTTGAAAACTCTAGCAAATATTTTATCCACATTTTTTGTATAGTAAGCATAATCGAAACACTCTCTTATCTGTTCTTCACTAAGAGAGTTACGTAACTCCTCATCTGCCAAAAGATGGTTTAGATATAGACTTTCACCAGCTTCATTTGTAGTGGGTTTGCCTTGCTGAATCTCTTCCCAAACTTTCATTGCATTACGTTGAACTATTCTATATGCATCTTCTCGTGAGACACCTTTGAGTGGAAGCTCAAGAAGTACGCGTTGAGAAAATACCAATCCACCAGTAAGGTTGAGATTTCTCATCATATTCTCTGGATAAACTGTTAGGTTAGCTATAACGTTATTCATACGATGAAGCATAAAGTCAGATGTTATAAATGAGTCAGGAAGCCAGAAACGTTCAGTTGATGAGTGAGAGATATCACGCTCATGCCATAACGCTACGTTTTCCATAGCAGGGATAGCGTAAGAGCGTATCATGCGTGCTAAACCTGTTATGTTTTCTGTGAGTATAGGGTTGCGTTTATGAGGCATTGCAGATGAACCTTTTTGCCCCTTTGCAAAATACTCTTCACACTCATATACTTCAGTACGTTGCCAATGGCGAACTTGGACTGCAAACTTTTCTATCGAGCTTGCCATTAATGCAAGTGCTGTTGCAAGACGAGCATATCTATCACGCTGTATAACTTGGTTAGATGCAGGTGCTGGTTTTAATCCTAACTCTTCACATGTAATCTCTTCAAGTTCTAACGGAGCGTGAGCGAAGTTACCCATAGCTCCGCTTACTTGACCGATACTTATAACATCAAGTGTTTGTTGTAAGTTTTCCAAATGGCGTGCCATTTCGTCATACCAAACAGCTAACACAAGACCAAACGTTATAGGCTCACCATGTATTCCGTGAGAGCGTCCGACCATCAAAGTCATCTTGTGTTCCATCGCTCTTTTTTTGATAGACTCTATAAGCATTTTTACATCTTCGATGATAAGCTCTAGTGAAGATTTCATCTGAAGCGCGACAGCAGTATCAACAGTGTCTGAACTCGTCATTCCATAATGAAACCATCTGCTCTCTTCACTAAGAGTTTCAGAAACACTTGTTGTAAATGCTATGAGATCATGGCGAGTGATCGCTTCGATCTCATCTATTCTTTTAATATCAAAGCCCGCATTTTTTACTATCTTGTCTGCATCCTCTTGTGGAATCTTGCCAAGTTTTGCCCAAGCCTTTACGACCGCTACTTCTACATCTAACCATGCTTGATATTTTGCTTGCATTGTCCATTTAGAACTCATCTCTTCTCGCGAATATCTCTCTACCATGTGTAACCACCTTTATTTATGTTAAAATCTCAAAAATTATAAGTTATTTATGTTATCAAACATTGACTTTTAAAGGGATTAATTTTGCCATTTGTCATAAAAAATTTTTATATAGAAGAGAAACAAAAAGCATTTTTATTTTTAATGAGAGAGCTTGGTTATTCTCAAAGTGATGCACAAAGATTTATTGCGCGTAAAAGAGTTTTTGCAAATGGTGAAATCGTTCTTAAAGATAAAGATGAGATAAGTGGTGAGATAGAGTTCATTACTTTTGAACCAATTACAAGAGGGTTGGAGCCTACCTTTGAAACAGAAGAGTTTGTCCTCTTTGATAAACCAACAGGAGTCCTTATCCATCCTCAAAATCGCTATACTCCCTATTCTCTTATTGATGAAGTCAAGTATCAATATGGCATGGATGCCAATATCACACACAGAATAGATATGGAAACAAGTGGACTTGTATTGTGTGCAAAAAATAAAGAGAGTGAACGAGATATTAAGATGATGTTTCAAGAGCGGGATATGCAAAAAAAATATCTTGCAGTAGTGCGTGGCGAGTTTAAAAATGAGCTTACATGTAAGGAGCCTTTAAAGGTAAATAAAGATGGGAAATCAGGCGTGCTTCGTTCAATCGTTATGGTTGATGAAACGGGTAAAAGTTCTGAGACGTATTTTAAGCCTTTAGAGTATTTTAGTGATCTCGATATGACTCTTGTCGCATGTTATCCTCATACTGGAAGACAACATCAGATTAGAGTTCATTTGCTTCACGTGAAACATCCGATTGTTGGCGATCCACTTTATGGAGTTGATGAGTGGGTGACAACAAAATATTTGGATAGAGAACTTTCAATGGAGGAACGCTTAAAATATACAGGAGCATCAAGATTACTTTTGCACGCTGATGAACTTTCTTTTGAGTATAAAAATGTTTCATATCAAGTTAGTAGTAATGTTGACTTTTTGGATGAAATCTTTAAATCTGTTTCACGTGAAACGAAATAGAAAAATAAACACAGTTGCTTTAATGGTTACTAGATTGAGCAGTATATAGTACCAATAATAAAATATATGTGAATAACTTCTTTTATCACAATTAACGTGCACCGTTTTCTTTGTAAATGTAGAGAAAGTGCCTATTTTAGGGATGTTATAGTTTGTGAGTATAATCTTGATTAAGGGTAGATTTATATAAAATAAACCTTACATGTAAGAGAAGTTTTACAATTCTCTACAAGTTTATTCACATTTTAGAACACAGTGTGAAATCGACACATTTTGATGAAAAAGAGAAGTTTTTTTTTAAAAATTAA
>JAVHRU010000006.1:0-12501 GCA_036171835.1 Sulfurimonadaceae bacterium
ACAGAGGAAGCGTAATCATGGCAGAAATCACAGCAGCAATGGTAAAAGAGTTGCGTTCAGCGACTGATGCACCAATGATGGATTGTAAAAAAGCACTCACAGAAAATGATGGTGATTTTGACAAAGCAGTTGAATTCCTTCGTGAACGTGGTATCGCAAAATCAGCTAACAAAGCTGATCGCATTGCTGCTGAAGGTTCAATTGGTCTTAAAATAGCTGATGATTTTTCAAAAGCTACTTTAGTTGAAGTGAACTCTGAAACTGACTTTGTTGCTAAAAATGATGGTTTTAAAAACCTTGTTTCTGCATCTGTAACACAAGCGTTTACAGAAAATTGTGACTCTGTTACAGCACTTCGCGAGACTGAGCTAGATGGTAAATCATTTGCACTTGTATTTGATGAATCAGTAGCAAAAATCGGTGAAAAAATCGAATTACGCCGTATGGCTACTTTGAGCGCTAATGCAAACACTATCGTAAACGGTTATGTTCACTCAAATACTCGTATCGGCGTTATCGTTGCTATCGAGTGTGACAGTGAAAAAACTGCAAAAGCGATGGTTGATATTGCAAAAAATGTTGCGATGCATGCATCTGCAATGAAACCAACGACTTTAAGCTATAAAGATTTTGATGCAGATTTCGTTCAAAGTGAAACAATCGGACGGATAGAAGTAATCAAAAAAGAGAATGAAGAGCTTGCTCGTTTGAAAAAGCCTTTAAAAAATGTACCTCAGTACATCTCTATGGCACAATTGACTCCAGAAGTTCTTGCAACTGCTGAAGCAAATATCAAAGCTGAGCTAAAAGCACAAGGGAAACCTGAGCAAATCTGGGACAAAATAGTTCCTGGTCAACTTGCTCGTTTTATTGATGACAACTCTTCTTTAGATAAAGAGTTGGCACTTTTGGATCAAAACTATGTTCTTGATGACAAACTAACAGTTGCACAGGCTGTTGAAGCAGCTGGTAAAGCAGCTGGTGGTAGTGCAAAAATCTCTGCATTTTTCCGTCTTGAAGTTGGAGAAGGTTTAGAGAAAAAAGTTGACGATTTCGCAGCAGAAGTCGCAGCACAAATGGCATAAGGGTTTTCCCTTATCCATCCTTTTTAGTTTTTATTTCCTTTCTTTTATCTTCACTTTGTTATAATCCTGTCCATGAATTTACTAAACGCAACTTTAATATCACACTCATTTGACTATGACCTTTTTTCTGATATCTCCTTACATGTAAGCGCTGGAGACAGGATCGCTATTACCGGTGTGAGCGGAAGCGGAAAATCAACTTTTTTACATATACTCTCAACACTACTCAAACCAAAAAAGGGAAATGTAGAGATCTTAGGTAGAGATTTAAACTCTTTAACTGAGAGAGAATTGGTACATCTCAGAAGTAATGATCTTGGTATCATCTTTCAGTCTCACTACCTGTTTCGTGGATTTAGTGCAATGGAAAATCTTGAAGTTGCATCAATGCTGAGTCACGAAGAGATCGATCATGAACTTTTACAAAGACTTGGAATCGCAGAAGTCATACATCAAAAGGTGAGTGAACTCTCAGGCGGTCAGCAACAACGTGTCTCAATCGCCAGAGTTTTGACAAAAAAACCGCGTATCATCTTTGCAGATGAGCCTACTGGAAATCTTGATAATAAAACAGCACGTGAAGTGATGAATATATTTGATGAATATATTGTACAAAACGGGGCAGCTTTGGTTCTTGTAACACATGATGAATCCCTTGCCAATAGATGTGACAAGATTTATCACTTAGAGAATAAAGAGCTCACTCAGGTTAAATAATGAACTACACAACAATATTTACCGATACAAATGTTGTTGGTTTCTTACTTCTTTTTTTTCGCTTTGGCTCGCTTTTTATAGCTGTTCCTATCTTTTCTCACCAAAGTATTCCTATGGTTTTAAAAAGTGCCATGGCATTTTTATTTACAATTGTTTTCTACTCCTCTATGCAACCTATTACATTTGCGATAAATCTTCCCAATATCATCATAGCGATAGTTAGCGAAATAATGTTTGGACTTGTCATCGGTGTGGTTTTACAACTGGCTTTTAATGCGATTACGTTCGCTGGTGGTCTTATCTCTTTTGCTATGGGTTTTTCCATGGCAAGTGCCATCGATCCTCAGAATGGTATTTCTATGCCGATTATTAATCAATTTTTATCTTTAATAGCGCTCATGGTACTTTTTTCTTTAAATCTACATCATTGGATGCTTATGTTTATTGACAGTTCTTTAAGCCATATTCCGCTTGGTGGATTTGTGATGACGAAATCCCTTTTTACCTATATGATACAAGCTTCGGCAAATATGTTTGTTGTAGGCTTTACCATAGCTTTTCCTATTATTGCACTTTCATGGATGGCAGATATTATCTTCGGGATGCTGATGAAAACAATGCCACAATTTAACCTTTTGGTGATTGGATTTCCAATCAAGATTATTATCTCTTTTGCGGTTCTTATAGCGATTTTAGCATCCTCTATGCTTATATTGCAAGGGCAGATGCAAGATGCATTTAACTGGCTTGAAAAGCTTTTTTAACATTTTTTTGATACAATAAGTCAAATTCTATTCAATCATCCAAGGACGCTCTAATTATGAATATTTTACTCCTAAACGACAACCCGGTTGTTACGAAGCTAGTTACACTGAGTGCACAAAAAACTGGCAGCGAGATTTTAATCGTAAACAATGTAGAGGAGATTCTGGGTGGTTCGTATGACCTTCTTATCGTTGATGAAGCTTTGTATACTCCAGCCTTGATGGATGAACTCAAATCAAAGATCTCATATAAACGTTCTCTTTATATGCTTTCTCGCGGTGCACAAAGTATAGATGAATTTGATCATGAAGTTAAAAAACCATTTTTGCCAACAGATCTTGTAGAGCTGTTAAGTTCAATTTCTACTGCTGTTTTAAAAATGAAAGATGAGTCGCTAAACCTTGACTATGTGGCATCGCAAGAGGATTTTGACATAAATCAAGATCTTAATAATGATATTCTTATTGATTCTGATATAGATGATGATCTTAATTTAGATGATTTTGATTTGAATTTGGATGATATTGATTTGGATGATCTAAATCTTGAAGATGATGAGATCGGCTCAATTCTTGATCAAGATGAGGTTCAAGAGGTTAAAAATCTTTTGGATGAGGCAGAGTCAGATAAAGAAGATGATGAATTAAACTTGGACGACGAGTTTGATCTTGATGCTTTTGAAGCTGAAAACGATGAATCTTTATCTACAACAAATGAAATAAATCTTGAAGATCTCAATGTTGTGAAGGAGCAAGTTTCTGTATATGAAGATGAGATAGAAGATGATTTTAGTTTCGATGATCTTGATATGTTGACAGATCTTGAAAGTGTAAAGCCAGAAGAAATGCTAATACACGAGAAAATAGAAGAAGATAGCGAATTCGATTCTGTTGAGGACGATGATTTTAATCTGAACACACTTGAAGATGAAATAGAGAGTGCCCTTGGAACTTTAAGCAAAGACGATTTGGATCAAGAGATTGATTTGAGTTTTGATGAATTGGATGAGTTTGCAAATTTGGATGAAAAATCTTTAAAAATAGCACTCGGTGAAGAAGTTGAAGAGAGAAGTGAAGACAAATTGATATTCGATGAAGAAGAAGAGATTTTCAAAGAAGCTGAAGATGTATGTAGTGAAGAGATAGTTCCCCACGTTAAAGAAGAATCAAGTGAGCTATCGGTAAGCACGGCTGATGGCGTTGAAGCCTTAAAAACTCTTCTAAAAGCACTCAGTAATGAAGATGTGGTTGCATCACTCAAAGGTATGAATGTCAGTATAAATATCTCTTTTGGAAATAACAGTGACAAGTAGTGGAGCGATATTAGTGCTTTCAGGCCCAAGCGGGGCTGGAAAAAGTTCTTTGATTAAAAGGGTTTCTGAAGTTATAGGCGCACACTATTTTTCAATCTCAACAACGACAAGAGGAATACGTGAAGGTGAAGAAAATGGAGTCGATTACTATTTTGTGTCTATAGAAGAGTTCGAAAAAGATATAGAATCAGAACAATTTCTAGAGTATGCTCTCGTTCATGGTAACTATTATGGTACTTCTGTTAAACCTGTAAAAGAAGCACTAAAAGCTGGAAAGTTGGTCGTATTTGATATTGATGTTCAGGGAAATATGTCTGTTAAAAATAGATTTGGAGATATTACAACATCTGTATTTATCACGACACCAAGTTTAAAAGAGCTTGAGCATAGATTACGCTTACGTGGAACAGATAGAGAAGAGATCATACAAAATCGTATACAAATGGCAAAACGTGAGGTTCAGCGTATATCTGAGTATGAGTTTTTTGTTGTGAATGATGATCTGGAAAAAGCCGCAAAGCATCTCACAACAATCGCAAAAGCGGCGAGATTAAAAATTCCAACTTCAAAGATCAACAAGTTTATAATTGATTGGGAAAGCTAAGGGCAACTACAGCAAAACGCAGATATACTTTTGCAAATTCTAATGGCAGTGATGCTATTTATTAAAGGAAACTCATGGGCATACCTAGTGGATCAGAATGGTTAATTATCCTTCTTGTTGTTGTTATTTTATTTGGTGGTAAGAAAATTCCAGAGCTTGCTAAAGGTCTAGGAAGAGGTATTAAAAATTTCAAAGATGAAATGAAAGAGGCAAATCCAGAAGAGCATGCATCATCTGAGCAACCTAAAAACACTGAAATAGATAAAAAAGCTTCAACTACAGAAGAGCATACTTCAACATCTACAACAAAACAAGCGTAAACATTGAAGCAACGTGTAGGATCGCTTTTACGCGAAAGATTTGATCGAGACGTTGTTTTAGAAAAGCCCAAAGATAGATCTTTTGGGCATTTTTCTACTCCTATTGCCTTTTCTCTGGCAAAAGAACTCCGTAAATCACCAATGGTTATAGCGCAAGAACTAAGCTCTTCATTTGAACAAGATGATATGTTTTCTGCAGTTGAATCTGTACAAGGGTATATCAATTTTCGTTTAAGTGAAACATTCTTGGATGAATACGCTTCTTGGGTGCTTGAACACAAAGAGGAGTTTGGTAAATCTGATAAAAGTGAAAAAATACTTTTAGAGTTTGTAAGTGCAAACCCTACTGGTCCGCTTCATATCGGTCACGCTCGTGGAGCTGTTTATGGAGATACTCTTTTACGTCTTGGACGTCATTTAGGTCATAATATAACAGCTGAGTATTATGTCAATGATGCAGGAAATCAGATAGATCTTCTCGGACTTTCCATCCAGCTAGAGGGTCAATCAACTCTCTTAAAACAAGATGTCGAGTGGCCAGAGAGTTTTTACCGTGGCGAATACATGACAGATTTGACAACGAAAGCTGTTGCAAATTTCGGAGTCGAGATATTAACAGATGTATCTCGTCAAAGAGAACTTGCTCTTTGGGCAAAAGAGAGTGTGATGGAGTTAGTAGTTGATACTTTAGCTGCTACAAATATCCACTTCGATACTTTTGTTAACGAATCTTCACTTTATGATGAGTGGGACAGAGTAATGTCTAAAATGGGCGAGGGTATTTATGAACAAGATGGAAAAATCTTTATAGCATCCTCTCTTAAAGGGGATGATTCTGATAGAGTCGTTGTTCGTGAAGATGGACGTCCGACATATTTGGCTGGCGATATTATCTATCATAATCAAAAGTTCGAAAGAAACTATGATCACTATATCAACATCTGGGGCGCTGACCATCACGGATATATTCCACGTGTAAAAGCTGCCGTTGAGTATTTGGGCTATGATAGTTCTAAACTAGAAGTACTTTTATCTCAGATGGTAAGCCTTCTTAAAGATGGCGAACCATATAAGATGAGTAAACGAGCTGGGAACGTGATCCTTATGAGCGATATTGTCGAAGAAGTTGGTTCTGATGCTCTACGATTTATATTTGCTTCTAAAAAGAGTGATACAGCTTTAGAATTTGATGTTGAAGAGTTTAAAAAACAAGATAGTTCAAATCCTATTTACTATATCCAGTACGCACATGCCCGCATAAGAACTATGGCTGAAAAAAGTCTCCTGAGTGCAGATGAGATCAATAATGCACCTTTGAAAAATATGAGTGCAGACGCGGATTCACTGTTATTTGAAGCACTTTTATTGCCAGAAATTATAGAAGATGCATTTAGCTCAAGACAGGTTCAAAAGTTAACTGATTATCTCAAATCACTTGCTGCAAAACTTCATAAGTTTTATTATGATTGTAGAATTATTGGAAGCGATGAAGAAGCGAAATTGCTCAAGATTCTCGAAGTAGTTGCCCTTTCTTTAAAAACGGGTATGAGTTTACTTGGTATCGAAGCTAAAGATAGAATGCTACGTAATGAGGATGAGGCTTAAGAGCCTATCCTAAGAGTTGCGATACCATCGCCGCATTTATACTGTTTTTATGAGCTTGTGTCATCAATGAAGCATTAAGCATAATATTTTGTTGTGAAAAATTACTTGCCTCATTAGCGATATCTGCATCACTCATCTGAGATTTAGCAGATGACAGTGAACTTATCTGAGTCAATATCGAACTTGTTGAACTGCTAAGCGCATTACTTGTAGCCCCCACCGTACTTTGAATATCTTGAAGGGACTTCATAAAATCTGTAATACTCTGTTGTGAAGAGATATCAAGAGAACTTGTATCCACACTCCCAATATTTGCAGATAGACTACTATTTCCTAAAGAAAACTGCATATCATTTCCGAAAATTTTCACTCCATTAAAAGTTGCGTTATTCACACTTTGTTGCATACTTGTTTTAATGGCATCTGCTTGAGAGCTAAGCGCAGCTTTGTCACTTGATGAAAGAGCCGCATTATTGGATGCGACTGACAAAGCATTTAAATCATTCGCACTGCTTGAAAGACTCTGCAATGTGCCACTCGCGATTTGCATCATTGACGAGGCATCTGTTGCATTTTGTAAACCTTGGGAAAGTGTCCCAATATCATTGCCTATTGAAGAGGCGATAAGCGCCAAGGTGGCGTCATCAAGTTGCTCATTTTTACCTGAAGCTATTTTACCGAGCGAAGCATCAGCATTTTTTTTATGTTCATTGATATAAGAAAGCGAATTATTGTTAGAACCATTGACTTGCATGTGAAGCTCCTTCATTTTGAATATGATAACGCTACAAAACTAAAAGTACGTTTATCTTTTAGTATTACATTTTATAAAGTCAGGAATATCTGCGAACTGTTCAATAGCTTTATCAAGATACTCTTTTGTGATCTGTACTAAAATAGGTTTTTTTGAAATATCAAGCCAGTTTAAGACTTTATAGAGATCTTCATAATTCATAGATGTACATCCAGCAGTCGGATGATTTAGCTCTTTTTGTACATGTAAGAATATGCAAGAACCTTTATTAGCGACTTTGTCAGGATTATAATCGACGACGACACCAATTTTATACTGTCCATCTTCACGTTTCATGTACTCAAAACTATTTGGTTTCACAGATGGCATTGTGACAAGAGAATTATAAAGTGATGAGTTACTATCATCAACGCAGATATCCACAGCAGTACTGCTATGATAAGGAAGTAAAAAAGTATGAGCTTCATATCCAAAACTCGAAGTAAGTGCAAAAATACCTGCTGGTGATTTTCCATCTCCTTCTTGTTTAATGGGCTGATCTGGTACATGTGCGAAGATTTTATCATTGATATCCCACGCCAAACCATTTCTTCCGAGATTGACATCAATATTTTGAAATATAATCGTTCCGTTTTCAAAACAGTACATTTTTGCTTTTGTAGTGTTGAAATCATCACTGACAACTAAAACAACTTGACCGGCATATAATAGGTTGGCACTGATAGCCAATAAGATTAAGAAAACTTTTATCATAAAGTATGATACTATTAGCAAGATTTAAAAAATATAAAGTGTAGCAAATGAAAAAAATTGAAGTAAGAAAAGCAACTCCTGCTGATTCAAAATTTTTAGCTTTATGTATGTTAAAAAGTTCGAGAGCCGGAAAAAGCATTGGTCTATTTGATCTTATTTTTGTAGTCAATGATGAAGAGCATCTTTTAAGTATGCTTGAAAAGTTGACTACTTCGGAGGTTAAGACATATTGTCATTATTCCAACTTTTTAATAGCCATTATTGATGGTGAAGTTGTGGGAACATTATGTAATTATGAGCCTAGAATTGCAACCTCAGAATTACTAAGCAAAGCTCTTGAAGAATTGGGTGCGAGTGAGCGGTATGAAGAGAATGCTTCTATGGTTTCACTCTGTTCATTTCAAACAGATAAAAGAACGTGGATGCTTGATTTTCTTATAGAAAAAGATGGTTATAGCGACTTGCTAATAGTAAGAGAATTACTCAAAAAAAGTTTACTTACAGCAAGTCTGAAAGGCTACCGTATTATCCATACGATGGTGGAGATAGGTTCCGCAGATATTCTTCTCGTTTATAAAAAATTAGGCTTTAAAGTGATTGATGAGAAAAAATGTGAAGTTTTTAAAGAGAACTTTGGTCGAAGCGGCATCGTTCTTTTAGAATTTCATTTATAGGACACGAAGATAGATTATTTTAGTGTCTTGCCTCCTTTATTGGCAATCTTTTTAGCTCTCTATACGCGAAATGTTTTAATATCGCTTTTTGGCGGTATTCTTCTTGGATTGTTTGTATTAAATGATTTTTCTATCCTAAGCACAGTCAGTGCAACTTTTTCACTTTTTGAATCTCTTCTTTCACAAGCTTGGATACTTAAAACGTTAGGTTTTGCTCTTCTTGTAGGCTCCATTATTATTCTTATTGAAAACTCCGGCGGTATCGGTGGATTTATCCATTTCGTACAAAAAAAGCACTCTATCATCAAATCAGCACGAGGATCTTTACTTTTGGCATATGGCATCGGTATCGTTATCTTCGTCGAGTCTTCTATCACTTCACTGGTTGCAGGTACGGTAAGCCGACCACTTACCGATAGCTTTGGAGTATCTCGCGCAAAACTTGCTTTCGTATGTGATTCTACTTCAGCGCCTGTATGTTCACTCATAGCTGTCAATGGCTGGGGCGCTTTGCTTTTAGGACTTATCTCTACACAGATTTTAGCAGGTGTCATCGTTGGCAATGGAATTGATATTTTGATCTCATCGATAGCATATAATTTTTATGCGATGGTGGCACTTCTCGTGACATTTTTGATGATATGGTTTAACATCGAGATTGGTCCAATGAAAAATGCTACTATTATTCAAGACCATTATAAGCATAATAAGTCAGGTAAAATCGGGCATATGTTTTATCCGATCTTTTTGATGATTATTTTAGTATTTATCTTTTTATATATAACCGGTAATGGCGATGTTCTAAAAGGAAGTGGTTCAAGTTCTATCTTTTATACAATGCTTTCCACGACGCTTATAACAATTTTCTATTATAAAATTGATGGTGCGATGGGACTCAAAAAAAGTCTACATCTTTCATATATAGGTATTAAAAAGATGATACCAATTGCAACAATTTTACTTTTTGCTTTTGCAATAGGTGAAGTGACAAGTGAACTGAAAACTGGCGCTTATTTGGCTTCATTTGTATCTCATATTTTATCAGTCCATTTTTTAGCTTTTGTTATTTTTATTCTTGCATCAATCATCTCTTTTTCCACTGGAACTTCTTGGGGAACTTTTAGTATTATGACACCTATTGCATTACCGATGGCTGTTGCCATGGGAGCTGATATCCCCCTTGTTATGGGTGCTGTGATATCAGGGGGTGTTTTTGGAGATCACTGTTCCCCTATCTCAGATACGACGATCATTGCTGCTATGGCGAGTGAATGTGATATCGTAGAACATGTGAAGACTCAGCTTCCTTATGCTCTTATCTCCGGAGGCATTGCTGCACTTTTATTTATTTTATTTGCTTACATGTAAGAAGTCATTTTTAAAATAGTGTGTAATAACGAAACATGTATAAATAGTATTTTGTTACTTTTATACACATTTTTATCTTATTGGTGCAAGATTGAAATCTATTTCAAAGTTGTGAGATAAAACTATGATAACATACTCCAATTTTTAAAATCTGATTTAGGAGTCATTGTATGGCACAATCAAACCCAACTATTATCTGGTCTGTAATAGATGAAGCTCCGGCTTTAGCTACTTATTCATTATTACCAATTGTTAAAGCTTTCGTAAAGGCAGCTGGTGTTGACGTAGAGCCAAGAGATATCTCTCTCGCTGGAAGAATTATTGCTAACTTTCCTGACAATTTGACTGATGAGCAAAAAATGGCTGATCATCTTGCGTATTTAGGTGAAGCTGTGGAAAACCCCGATGCAAATATTATTAAACTTCCAAATATTTCTGCTTCAATTCCTCAGTTAAAAGAGGCTATTGCAGAGTTGCAATCTCAAGGATATGCAATTCCCTCTTATCCAGAAGATCCACAAAATGATGAAGAAAAAGCACTAAAAGAGAGATTTTCTGCATGTTTGGGTTCTGCTGTAAACCCAGTATTACGCGAAGGAAACTCTGATAGACGTGCTGCAGTTGCAGTTAAAAACTTTGCTAAGAAAAACCCACACAAACTTCGTGCATGGGATGAGGGTTCAAAAACTTCTGTTGTGTCTATGAACACGGGAGATTTTTACGCAAATGAGAAAGCGATTGTTAAAAATGGCGATGGAAAAGTAACGATTGCTTTAAATGGAAAAGTTTTAAAAGAGATCAATGCCCTTGATAAAGAGGTTTTAGATGGAACATTCTTGAGTGCAAAAGCATTACGTTCTTTCTTGGCTTCATCTATTGCTGAAGCAAAAGAGAAAAACATTCTTTGGTCTATTCACCTAAAAGCGACTATGATGAAAGTAAGTGATCCAATTATGTTTGGTCACGCTGTTTGTGTATTTTTTGAAGATGTATTTGCAAAATTTGCAGATGATTTCAAAGCTATCGGTTTTAACCCGAACTTAGGTCTTGGCGATCTTTACAAAAAGATGGAAAAACTTCCAGCTGATAAACAACAAGCAATCAATGATGCTATGTCTGCAGTGTATGCTAAGCAACCTGCAATGGCAATGGTTGATTCTGATAAAGGGATCACAAACCTACACGCTTCAAATGACGTTATCATCGATGCTTCACTTCCGGTTGTCGTACGTGATGGCGGTAAAATGTGGAATCCAGCTGGAAAAGTACAAGAGTGTGTTATCACTATTCCAGATCGTTGTTATGCAACAATGTACTCTGAGATCGTAGAAGATTGTAAAGCAAACGGTCAATTTGATGTAACGACTATGGGTTCAGTTTCAAACGTTGGTTTGATGGCTCAAAAAGCTGAAGAGTATGGTTCTCATCCAACAACTTTCGAAATCGAAGAAAATGGTGTTGTATCTGTAACAGATGCAAGCGGTGAACTTATGAGCTTCGTTGTCGAAAAAGGCGATATTTGGAGAATGTCTCGTGCAAAAGATATCCCGATCAAAGACTGGGTTCGCCTAGCTGTTGAACGTGGTGAGATCGAAAAAGTGCCTGTTATTTTCTGGTTAGATGAAAATCGTGCTCACGATGCTAAAATCATTGAAAAAGTTAAAGCATACCTTCCGGAATTTGATAAAACTGGAATCGAGTACCATATTATGGCTCCTGAAAAAGCGATGGCTTTCTCTCTTAAACGTGTAAGAGCTGGACAAAACACTATTTCAGCAACTGGTAACGTTTTACGTGATTACTTGACTGACCTTTTCCCAATCTTGGAGCTTGGAACATCTGCAAAAATGCTTTCTATCGTTCCATTATTAGCTGGTGGCGGTCTATTTGAAACAGGTGCTGGCGGATCTGCTCCTAAGCACGTTGACCAATTTTTAGAAGAGGGTCACCTTCGTTGGGATTCTTTAGGTGAATTCTTGGCACTTGCTGAGTCACTAAGATTTATCGCTAAGAAACACAATACTGCGGCTCTTGAAGCGGTAACAGAAGCGCTTGACGTTGCAAATGCTGGTTACCTTGACAATGATAAATCACCATCACGTAAGGCTGGTGAGCCAGATAATAAAGCAAGTCATTTCTTTGTTGCTCAGTACTGGGCAGATGCTTTGGCAAACCAAAAGACAGATGCAGCTCTTGCAACTAAGTTTGCTCCAATAGCAAAAGCATTAAAAGATAACGAAGCAAAAATCATTGAAGAGTTACTTTCAGTAGAGGGTAAAGCGCAAGATATTGGTGGTTACTACCATCCAAATGCTGCTAAAGCAAATGCTGCTATGCGTCCAAGTGCGACACTTAACGCAATTATCGACTCTATATAATCTTTTTATATTCTTTCTTTTTCCAAAGGGTTTTCCCTTTGGAACTTTCTTTTTTATTTAGTGTTTAATCTGTCTTTTTTTGCTTACATGTAAAGGTTTTTAATGTACTTTTTTCTCCGCAAAAAAGTACCAAAACAAGCGAAGCGCTCTCATAGAGATGTTTCCT
>JAVHRU010000006.1:12601-14244 GCA_036171835.1 Sulfurimonadaceae bacterium
AAAAAAAACTACTGCAAGGTGGGAATATAAATTTAAAAGGCTTACATCATAAGCCTTTTTTACTTCACTTTTTTCTTAGTAGCTATTGACATATAGAGCCATAAAAATCCAAATATTCCACCGACGACGATGACAGCTATATAAGGTTTTGCAACGACAATGTTGTAGAGATTTTCAATTGCGTGACCAAAATAGTAGCTTCCAAAACCTACAATCAAAGTCCAAGGGATTGCTGACAAAATGTTTAACATAGTGAACTTCTTCACGTCATATTTTGTAAGACCGATTGCGATTGGGATGAGTGTCTTGATACCATAGATAAACTTTTGAATGAGGATAATCCAAGAGCCGTACTTTTTCATCATGATATGCGCAAGAGCAAGTTTTCTACGGTGTTTTTTGAGGTATCCGTGCATCTCAGCTTTTTGATTACGTGCGACATAAAGAAGCAGATTGTCGCCGAGGACATTGGCAGTAAATGCGATGGCCATAGAGGTCGCCAAATCCATTTTTCCCATATACGATAAAACAGACGCCGCCATCAAGGCCACGAACCCTCCGCCAAGAGAGTATAAAAAGAGTCCGATATATCCGTAGGTTGTTATATTTGTTAACATATCTTGCATTGTCTTTCCTTTACATGTAAGGCTTTATGCCTAAAGTTTTTTAATTTTTGTTATCTCATCGCGAAGCCTTGCTGCTTCTTCAAACTCCAGTTCGCGCGCCGCTTTTTTCATTCGTTCTGTCAAATCTTTGATAATCTTTTTGCGTTCACCGGCTGGAATCTTATCCAGTTTTTTGTGTTTTTCATATAGATCGCCATGATCTTCGAGTCTGAGATTTTCATCGAGTGTACGTATCGTTGTAGTCGGTGTTATACCATGGAGGAAGTTAAACTCTTCTTGGTGCGCGCGTCTGTTTTTTGTTTTTTCTATCGCTCTTTGCATTGAGCCTGTAATTTTGTTTGCATAAAGGATAACACGTCCATTCGAGTTTCTCGCCGCACGGCCGATGGTCTGCACAAGTGCCGTCTCGCTTCGTAAAAATCCCTCTTTATCCGCATCTAAAATAGCGACTAAACTTACTTCCGGCAGGTCTAATCCTTCACGTAAAAGGTTGATTCCCACAAGTACGTCGAACTCTCCAACGCGTAAAGAACGGATAATCTGGTTGCGCTCAATAGTGTCGATTTCAGAGTGCATATATTGGATTTTGATGCCAAGATCGGCGAGATATTTTGTGAGAGCTTCAGCCATTTTTTTTGTAAGAACGGTGATGAGAACACGCTCATTTTTAGCCGTGATCTTTTTGATCTCATCGTGAATATCTTCGACTTGATTATCAAGCGGTTTGATCTCGATGATCGGGTCTAAAAGTCCAGTTGGACGGATAATCTGGTCAGCTTTTACAGCCGATAATTCCAGCTCATAAGCCGATGGAGTCGCAGAGACAAAAAGATAATGTGGGGATTTGACAATATACTCATCAAGCTTGAGAGGACGATTGTCCAAAGCACTTGGAAGTCTGAAACCATACTCAACAAGCACCTCTTTTCTCGCTCTATCTCCCGCATACATCCCGCGAAACTGAGGCAAACTTACATGTGACTCATCAACGATGACAAGATACTCTTTATGTCTTGA
>JAVHRU010000006.1:14344-17101 GCA_036171835.1 Sulfurimonadaceae bacterium
ACGTTTTTAAAATCCTCTACACGTTTATTCTCAAGAACGCTAAATTTATAAATAGCTTCAACTTCATCGCCAAAAAACTCTATGCGAATAGCCTCATCTTCAAAGTAGGGCGGATAGATATCGATGACATCGCCGCTCACACGAATATGTCCGCTGTCAAAATAGCTGTCGTTTCTGGTGTAACCCATCTCCACAAGACGAAGTAGAAGTTTTTTCTGGCTTATCGAGTCGCCGATGGTGATGGCTTGTACCATTTTGAGGTATTCTTCAGGATCACCCAAGCCGTAGTTTGCAGAAACCGAAGCGATGACTATGACATCATCATAACTAAGCAGATTTGCCGTACATGAGAGGCGAAGGCGCTCTAACTCTTCATTGATAGCACTGTCTTTTTCTATGAAAAGATCTTGGCGAGGAATGTAAGCTTCGGGCTGATAATAATCATAATACGATACAAAATACTCAACATGATTGTTTGGAAAGAAGTGACGAAACTCAGAATACAACTGAGCTGCTAAAGTTTTGTTATGTGTCATGATGATAGTCGGCATTTTCACATTCTCTATAACCTTCGCCATAGTATAAGTTTTACCGCTACCTGTAACGCCCTCAAGCGCTTGGTAACGGTTGCCTTGAAGTATAGAATCACTTAAGGCTTTAATGGCTGTCGGTTGGTCTCCCGCTGGAGAATATTTTGATGTGACTATAAAATTTGGTTGCTTTTTCATTGGTGAAATTATAGCTAAATGGGGATAATGATGCAGAATTTGAGTCTTTTTTAGAGATGTCGTTGTGAAATGGCTGCCGAGAAATAAAGTGAGGTTTCAAATAAGGGATCTTTTATCCTCTCTTTTTTATAATTTATTAAGTGTACTAAGATAGAGTACGTCAATTTAATACAAGGGATAACTTTTGATGTACTATATTGCAAAGTTGCTTATCACAACACTTTTAATCGTATTAATCTCAGAGATAGCTAAACGAAACAGTTTGGCAGGTGCTATATTGGCAGCTATTCCTTTGGTCTCGATATTGGCAATGACATGGATGTATATAGATACGAATAGCAGTGTTAAAGCCGTAGAGTTTTCAAACAGTGTTGTTTGGCTCATTGTCCCATCAATGACACTATTTATAGCTTTTCCAATCTTAATAAAAAAAGGCTTCGGATTTTATCCAAGTATGTTGATTGCGATTTCAATGACCATCTTTGCTTATTACAGCGTCATCTTCCTTCTTGAGAAATTAGGAATTAGATCATAAATATTCTTCCACTTAGTAGTCTTTTGGTATAGATTGGTTTGTTATGAAAAAAGAACAGTTGAAGTAAGTAAATAAGCAGTCATATGACTACTTATTTACTTTTTTTCATCCGCAGGGTCAACGTAGTTGATGGTTGGAAGAAGATAAGCAGTGATTAAAAGAGCGGTACTTAGTGTAAGAACTATGGCAAGATCGTAGCCACCAAAGAGGTCACTCAGTCTTATCTTGCCTAAATTTGGTCCTATTATCTTCTCTATCCACGGGTAAGTTATAGTAAAAACGGCTCCACCGACCATACCGCCAAGAACGCCTACAAACGCATCGACACGTCCCTCTGATACTGAAACGAAAAACGCAGATGGACATTTACCAAGTATGACTAAGCCTATACCAAAAAGCACACCACCAATGATGAGACCACCAAGAATAGTAGGTTTTATGGCATAACTAGCATAACCTGCATCAACTAAAAAATAAAAACCTAGGCTTGAAAGTGCAACTGTTATCATTGCCATTCGAGGTACTAAAGTGTCTTCAAACATCATAAATCCAGCCATCTTTTCAAACTTATCAAGACGAGAGTAGAGGATGATAGCGCCAAAACAAAACCCTATAAATAGTACAAGCCATACAGAACCATGTGCTTCATTTGAGACCGTTGCAAACATATTTGAGATTCTCTCCATCATACTTTACACCCTTTCTTCTTGTAGAAAAATCTACCTGTTATTATCCCTGTTCCTAGGGCGACGACGGCAAATATTATACCGCTTACAGCGATTTGAGAGCTACCTGAGAGGATATGTCCGGCATTGCATCCACCGGCCAAACGAGCACCAAAAACAAGTAAAAATCCTGCTATAAAACTCCAAATCATGCGAGATTTGACGGACTTATTTTTTCGTTCTTTCCAGAGTGTCGGTATGTAGCTGATATGAAATGTTTTTGTTACAAACACAGACATAAAAAGTCCACCAAAGAAGACTCCTACAAGCATCACAGCCTCCCACGCACCACCTTCTTTTACTATTTCAGCATATTTGTAGTCTTCTGGTTCAAGATCAAAAAGCATATTTGCTATATAGCTCATTCCAGTAGATGCTCCTATGGGTCGATCTGCTCCCCAAATTGAAAACGAAAAGAAAAATAGCAAACTCATTGCAATTCCACCAACCCACCAAGGTATACTTTTTGGCATATAAAATCCTTAATTTAAAAACGTTAAGCTAGACTTATCGTTTTTAAATTATAGAGAAGTAACCTTATAGAAATATAATGAGATTTCATATGCTTAAAACTTTTCCTCAAGCTCTGATATTTTCTCTCAATAAAGAGTATTTTCTAGATGCTATATATGGCCAGCAGTACAAACTATTTGAAGAAAATTTTGACGCATACAAGAATAATATATGCATTTATCGTTTTAAAAAAAGGATTACCCAATGCAACATCATGTAATTATCGAAAAGTTGTGCTCTTGCGCAAAAAAAGAGG
>JAVHRU010000006.1:17201-19544 GCA_036171835.1 Sulfurimonadaceae bacterium
AATGGATACAATCAAATCAGTATGGGTGACACTTACAGAAAACTTGAAAACTACTATGAAGCAGATAAACATTATCAAATCGCATCTGGGCTTGAACTGAGTAATGCAAAACATCAGTTTGAACTTGGAAACAGATATTTTTCTCTTAAAGATTACCAACAAGCGGTTTTATACTATAAAAAAGCGGCAGAGTTAGAACCAGGTGATGTGTTGTATCAGTTCAATGCCGGAAATGCCTATTACCAACTTGAAGGTTTTCATCAAGCGTTTAGCTATTATAAAAAGATATTGCATCTTAAACCAAATGATGTTTATTATCAATCAAATATTGGAAATATGTATTTAAAGACGCAAGAGTATGACGAAGCGCTTGCTTGCTATAAAAAAGCGATTGAACTTGTACCAAATAATGCAAGATATCATAATACGGTGGGCGAGATATACTTTACGTTAAAAAATTATGATGAGGCATTGAATTATTATAATAAAGCTGATGGACTAATGCCAAATTATGCAGATTATCTTTCAAATATTGGGAATGTTTATAATGTGAAAAAAGAGTATCAACAAGCTTCTAAATATTATCAAATGGCACTAAAAATTGAGCCCAATAACGCAGATTATAGAAATAAAGTAGCCGATATCACTCTTGCCATTCAAGAATAGTGCTAAAGCTTTTTATCATAAAACGGAAGCTTATTGTAGTCTACAATATTTTTTGGCTCTAAGGCAAATACATCTTTAGAGTATGAGATATTATTTTCATCACTCACACCGCTTATATACTCGATCATATAGTTTAAATTCTCAAGATTGAAAACCTCTTTTTTATTGTTTTTATAAAGTTCATCAATTCTACTATTTTTAACATTGCTAAAGATGACAAAAGGAACATCATACTCATCTTTAAATGGCGGTAAATAGCCATGTCCATGCTCTTTTTCACTCACTACCTCCCCATGATCTGAAATATAGATCAAGAGTATCTTTTGACTAGGGAAGCTCTTTGTAACATAGGTAAAAATACTTTTTAAAATATAGTCTGTATAAAAAATTGTATTGTCATAATCCTCTGCTACATTGCTTGGTTCTTTAAATAAAATCTGTTTATATGAATATCTTCTTTCATAATCCGCATGAGAACCCATCAAATGGATGAAGTACATCTCTTTTTTTGAACTGTTTTGAAGATGGTTGATATAAGAGAGTAGTACTTCATCAGGTTGTGCAGTCATAAAATCTAGATTTTCAAAATGATATACATCAGCTTCTTGCGCCATAGAAGCGATAGATGAATCATGCTCACCCGCTTCTCCTTGATTTGAGATCCAATATGTTTTATATCTATGCATTTTAAAATCACCGACAATCGATCTAGAGTGAATAAATGCATCTGAAAAATTATGAACATTTGCTTTTGTATGTAAAATCGGTATAGAGTATCGTGTCTGATTTGTCGGAGCGATGGCATTGAAAACATAAAGTTTATTTTGATCTTTTAAAGAGGATAAAAATGGAGTCGTATTTTCATCATAATTGTAGATTGCCATGTGATGTTTATTGACAGATTCGCCTTGAATAACTACGATTTTATCATAGAGTGAATGATCGTTTTGCTTGAACTCTTGTTTCAGACTCGCTAGATACTTTGTTCTTTCATTATAAAGTTGGCTATGTCCCTCCGCCGTAATACATTTATTTGGAATATTAAAAGGCTCTTCATATTCTAATGGATCATAATAGTAATAGAGCGCCGCTATAATCGTTGCACCGACGATAAAACCTAAAAATTTTATGATCTTAAAAGAGTGTTTATGATGAGCTAAAAATTTATAGAGAAGAAAGAGCACAAAAAAGGTATACACAAATAATAAAACATCTCTATAATCGATATATGTCTTCAAGTATTCTAAAGTTTCATATACAGGAGAAGCGGCGGAGACTTCGATTCTAGGTCCAATGTCCGCGTCACAATACCCCCAATGGATAAAAATATGCGAAATAATGATATTTGTTACATTCATATAGATAATAAATAAAGCAAATAACAGTTTGTTAAATTTTGAAATCAATATTATCACGAATAAAACAATGAGTAGAAATATAAAGTGATCCATGTCATTTGATTCAGAGGCGATGCTTTGAGGAATGATTGTTAAGATACTAATTAAGTAACTTAGATATATATATTTTTTATTTTCTTTTAGTTCATTTGTAATTCTATGTCTCAATTATATTCCTGTGTTGAAGCGTCCATACGAGTATCAAGTATGATTAATTATTGATTTTTCATTAGTGAAATTATAGCGGATGCTTTATTGTAATTTGTCTGTGAGTATGATA
>JAVHRU010000006.1:19644-23936 GCA_036171835.1 Sulfurimonadaceae bacterium
GATACAAGACAAACTCTTTTTCACACATATATCGAGCATGCCAAGTATGTTAATAACTGGGATTTGGTTGATTCATCTGCACCTCATATTGTTGGACATTACCTTCTTAATCGTGATAAGGAGTTACTCTATCGTTTTGCGAGATCAAAATGTTTATGGGAAAAACGTATCGCCATCGTTGCTACATTTGCCTTTATCAAGCAAAACTATTTTGAAGATACTCTTGCAATTACTGAGATACTTCTATCTGATACACATGATCTGATTCACAAAGCTATAGGATGGATGCTTCGAGAAGTAGGGAAACGTGATTTGGATGCAGAGATCGCATTTATAAACAAGCACTATAAAGAGATGCCCCGGACCATGCTTCGCTATGCAATCGAAAAGTTTGATGAAGAGTTACGCCAACAGTATCTTAAGGGAAAGATTTAAAGTGTATTTCCGTTTTAATTGGCTAACATATAGATTAAAAAAAGGTATCCTCTATGAAAATATTTTCCGTTCTTACTTCGCTGACTTTAGCATCTAGTATTGCTTTTAGTTTTGATATTTCAGGTTTTGCAAGTGATGCATTAAAGACGGCTACGCAAACGAGTACACCTACCAAAACAACTTCTAATCTAAGCGATTCGACTGTATCAAGCGGTCTTAAAGAAGCACTCAAAGTTGGTGTAAATTTTGGTGTTAAAGCGCTGAGTCAAAAAGATGGCTACTTAAATAATGCAGACGTTAAAATCCCACTGCCAGACAAGCTTGCAAAAGCAGAAACTTTACTAAGAAAAGTTGGCGGAGATAAAACCGCTGATGATCTGATAAAATCCATGAATGATGCGGCAACAGAGGCAGCTCCACAAACAGCTTCGATTCTTATGAAAGCTATCGAAAAGATGAATGTGCAAGACGCAAAAACTATCTTGGCCGGTGATGATCATGCGGCTACAGAGTATTTTCAAAAGAATACTACTGGTTCTTTACAAGAGCTGATTAAGCCGATTGTTCAAAAAAGTATGAAAAAAAATAGTGTAGCAAAATACTATGATAAGTTTAATGGATTGTATACATCAAACATAAAAGGTGTTACCGAAAATAGCTCTATGATGGGTATGGCAAAAAGTTTTGGAGCCGATGAATATCTGCCTTCGGACAAGGATGCAAAGCTGGATGATTATGTAACAAGTAAAGCGATTGAGGGTCTTTTTACAATGATTGCAACGAAAGAAGCACAGATAAGAAAAGATCCTGTTGCCCAAACAACTTCTCTTTTGAAACAGGTTTTTGGTAATTAAGAATTTGTATCCCAGGGAATGATGACTGGGATATTACACAGCAGTTGGAATGAACTGATGAGAATATGATGAATATTTCAAACTTTGTTTGTATTCATCACTGAGTTTTAGATTCTCACACGTTTGGATCAACCCTCCAATATCAAGAGTATTCCCGCCAATATGACATATGGTTTTGCCTTTTTCATCCAACAAGACAAAGAGCTCTCTTTGGTGATCGATCTCTTTGATATACGGAGAGTAAATAACGTAGTGTGCATCATTTAAAGCATCTGCATGGCAACACTCTTGAAGATAACGTTCACACGCTTTATTTAATTTTTTTATATAAAGCATATCTGCCTGTAAAGCCTGTTTTAAAACAGGAACCAAATATGGAAGTTCTTGTTCAATGTTTTCATATTTGAGTAATGTTTTCATTGTAACTCCTTTTGTTTTATCTCTTGTCATAATATATGAACTGAAAAAAAAAGAGTTCTTTTTAGTGATTAAAATTTAGACATGCGTGCAACATCTAAACTAATTTTTCTGGAAGCTCGATCCAAAGAGCCTCTAAAGAGAGTTCAATATCGTATATAAATAGTGAAAGTGCCACAATCAGACTGATAATACTACATGTAAACAGTGTTATCAGTAAATAACTGGTATCGAGATTATAAAGTGCCGATGCAAATAAACTGATTATAATTAATGAAACAAATAAAACACTCAATACGGCTAGCATATTGCTATTTCTGATGACTTTTGCTCTGGTTGTAAGAATTTTAAGTTCTGAGAAAATACGCTCAAGATCTTCACCTGAAGATACACGGTATTCGATGGAAAGCTGACGTGTTCTATCGACTATGCGGCCCAAACGATTTGTGAGACTTAGTATTATCAAGCCGACCCCTGAGATAAGAATGACCGGTCCAATAGACAACTGCAATGGACCAACGAGATCAGTGAGTAACATAAAAATTACTTTCGTAGAGTAGCGATTAATCGCTTTTCATTTAAGAGTAGATCAAGGGCATCTGCTATCTCTGTACATACAATATCGCTATTCATCAAAGCTTTTCTGCTACAGCCCTCATCGCCAAGTAAAGCTATAGACAGGGTTGCATCGTTGAGCATCTGCACATCATTATTTCCATTTCCTATTGCCACGCAAGAGAGGCCGCCAAGCAGTTCGATATAAGCCGCTTTTTCAAATGTGTGATCATCACTGCTGAGCACTTGGATGGTGACATCGAAATCTTTGAGCTGTTCTTGAACACTTCCAAAAGTATCTGAAGTGATTACATGTAAGTGATACGTTTGGGTTAAAAGAGGAAGACGCTCTTTGACTTCTTGTTTGAGAATGCCATCTTTGGCGATGGTTCCGTTATAGTCTAAGACAATATGTTTGAGTGTAAGATCTCTAAAATAGGGAATAGAAATAGTTTGATTTTTCATAGATGAACTCTCTTGAAGTTGAATTTTACAAATCATAGCATTTTTATCACATTAGTTTCTACATTTGGCTATTATTAGAAAAAAGTAGAATTATGGAAAATATAAAATTAACTCAATATAGTCACGGTGCCGGATGTGGCTGTAAAATTTCTCCAAAACTTTTGGACACAATTTTGCAAAGTTCAAGAGACAAAATTCACTATCCTGCACTTCTTGTGGGAAATGAAAGCAAGGATGATGCGGCTTGTTTTGATCTTGGCAATGGAACCTCACTGCTAAGTACTACGGACTTTTTTATGCCGATTGTGGATGATCCTTTTACCTTTGGACGCATTGCAGCGACAAATGCGATCAGCGATATTTATGCGATGGGTGGAAAACCTTTGATGGCGATTGCTATTTTCGGATGGCCTATCAATGTGCTTAGTGCAGAGATCGCTCAAAAGGTTATTGAGGGCGGCCGCTCAGTGTGTGAAGAAGCAGGTATTCCTCTGGCGGGCGGGCACAGTATCGATTCTCCTGAACCTATTTTTGGTCTTGCAGTCAGCGGCCTAGTTGAAAATAAAAATCTTAAGCAAAACAATACAGCTATTGCAGGATGTGAACTTTTCTTGACAAAACCACTTGGCATCGGCATCTTAACGACTGCCCAAAAACAGGCTAAGATTGAAGAAGATGACATCAATGTCGCAATTCGGGCGATGTGTACATTAAACAAAATAGGCGCAGATATCGCCAAACTTGAAGGTGTAACGGCGCTTACAGATGTCACAGGTTTTGGTTTGTTAGGGCATTTGAGTGAGATCTGTGAGAGTAGCGGCATCTCGGCAATTGTGCGTTTTGATGATGTTCCCATCCTTCCAAATGTCAAAAAATACTTGGAAATGGGCTGTATTCCAGGCGGAACACGAAGAAACTTTGAAAGTTACGGCCATCATCTCAGTCCTATGAGTCCTGATAGAGAAAATATTCTTTGTGACGCACAAACCTCAGGCGGACTGCTTTGTGTCGTAAAGAAAGAGAGTGTAAAAGAGTTTCTTGAATTATGTTCGAGCGCAGGTTTAGAACTAAGTTCCATAGGCGAGACTATTGAGCCATCGAAATATCTGATAGAGGTTTTATGAGTTTGCCTTTAGTTGATGACTTTCTTTCCATCGTTTTAGAAAATAGACCACTACTGGATGTTCGTGCTCCGGTAGAATTTGCGATGGGTGCATTCCCGACCTCTACAAATATCGCTATCTTGGATGATGAACAAAGACGTCTTGTAGGTATATGCTATAAAGAAAAAGGGCATGATGAAGCTGTTGCACTAGGTAGAAAACTGGTGAATGAAGAGGTTCAAGCAAAGCGAGTGTTAGCGTGGAAAACCTATATACAAGAAAACCCTAATGCCTATCTCTACTGCTTTCGAGGAGGGCAGAGATCTGGCATTACTCAAGGCTGGCTGGATGAAGTGGGCATAACTGTCCCACGCTTAAAAGGTGGATACAAAGCCTTTCGTCATTTTTTGGCAGAACAATCTGAGGAAATCACGGCTTCTGTAAAGACGATAATCATCGGTGG
>JAVHRU010000007.1:0-5762 GCA_036171835.1 Sulfurimonadaceae bacterium
AGTTAATAAATATGTTGTTGATTTAGCGTGATGAATGCATCAGCAAAACCACTTAAAAGAGGGTTGCATGTAAGGGAAAACCTTACATGTAAGAAGTTAGATTATTTACGTACGTTACGTTTACGTTCACTTTCTGTTAAGAAACGCTTACGAATGCGGATGCTTAGTGGTGTAACTTCTAGAAGTTCATCATCTTCGATCCATTCTAGTGCGCGCTCTAAACTCATATCACGTGGTGGAACAAGTTTGATCGCTTCATCAGCACCAGATGAACGAACGTTTGACTGTGCTTTTCCTTTAATCGGGTTAACAGCCAAGTCATTTGAACGTGAATGCTCTCCAACGATCATACCTTCGTAAACTTTAACCTGTGGACCGATGAAGATAACTCCGCGATCTTGAAGATTAAATAGTGAATACGCAAGAGTAACTCCCGTTTCCATAGAGATAAGTGCTCCATATTGACGAGATTCAACACTTCCAGAGAATGGACGGAACTCTAAGAATGAGTGGTTCATAATACCTTCACCCTTAGTGTCTGTCAAGAATTGTCCACGGAAACCGATCAATGAACGTGCAGGGATTTCGAACTCGATACGTTGGAAACCTTCACCCATTGGGATCATAGATTTCATCTCAGCTTTACGTTTACCAAGACGCTCGATAATCGAGCCACTAAAATCTGCAGGAAGATCGATAACAAGGTGCTCAAATGGTTCACATTTTACGCCTTCTATCACTCTAACGATAACTTCTGGACGAGAAATACCAAACTCAAAACCTTCACGACGCATATTTTCAGCCAAAATCGTGATTTGAAGTTCACCACGTCCTGAAACTTTAAATTTACCTTCGCCTACGGTTTCATATCTCATGGCAACGTTTGTTTGCATTTCTGATTCTAAACGCTCTTTGATCTTGTTTGAAGTGACGTGTTTACCCTCTTGACCTGCAAGTGGAGAATCATTTACTGAAAATACAACACTTAATGTTGGTTCTTCAACATGCAATGGATCAAGAGGTGTCGGGTTAGCTGGATCACAAACAGTATCTCCAACATCAACAGTTTCCAAACCAGCAAATGCAACGATATCGCCAGCTTCTGCTTCATCAATTTCCATACGGTTCAAACCATGAAAACCGATAAGTTTACTAATCTTACCTTTTACCATCTCTCCATCTGCCTTAGCAAGAAGAATGTTGCTTCCTTTTCTGATCACACCGTTAAAAATACGTGAAATACCGATTTTTCCAACATAGTTATCATAATCAAGTGTAAATACTTGTGCTTGAACAGGATTTTCTCTATCACCTTCAGGCTCAGGGATTTGGCTCAAAATAGTTTCGAAAATACACTCGAAATTACCATCTGGATCTGCCATATCAAGTTTTGCTATACCATTACGTGCAGCAGCATAAATAACTGGGAAATCTAGTTGATCTTCTGTCGCATCCATAGCAGCAAAAAGGTCGAACATCTCATCTACAACACGCTCAGGATCAGCTGAAGGTTTGTCGATTTTATTGATAACAACAATTGGTTTTTTACCAAGTGCAAGCATCTTTTTAACAACGAATTTTGTTTGTGGCATAACGCCTTCGTATGCATCAACAAGAACCAAAACACCATCAACCATTTTAAGAACACGTTCAACTTCCCCACCGAAATCGGCGTGGCCCGGAGTATCAATAATATTGATTTTGTAGTCTTTATAACGAATTGCAGTGTTCTTAGAAAGAATCGTGATTCCTCTTTCTTTTTCTAAAGCATTGCTATCCATTGCTCTTTCATCGTGTTGCTCGTGAGCTCCGTATGTTCCTGATTGCTCTAACAAACCATCAACTAATGTAGTTTTACCGTGGTCAACGTGCGCGATAACCGCTATATTTCTAATCTTTTGCAAGGTGTTTTCCTCGTAGTTCTCTATAATTCAGAGATAAATTTTCGGGATTATACCTAAAAACTGCTGTTATTTTGGTTATCACCTTCAATATTAAAAATTTAGCCTGTAATAAGATAGTAATCATTATTTTGATATCATAAACAAAAAGTGGTCAAACTATGAGCAATTTAATCGTAATCGTTGAAGATGAAGAGGATATTTTAGAGCTGATCGAGTATTCTTTAAACAAAGAGGGATTTGAAACTGTCGGTTTTTTAAATGCCAAAAACGTCAAAGAACTTCTTGAAGAGGAAAAAGTCGACCTCATCATCATGGATAGAAATCTTCCTGGAGTCGAAGGTAGTGAGTTTGTTGCAGGTTTACGCAAAAATGGTGTTACGACACCGGTCATCTATCTCAGCGCAAAAAATAGTGAACAAAATATCGAAGAGGGATTTTTAAGCGGTGGAGATGACTACATCACAAAACCGTTTAACATGAAAGAGCTTATTCTTAGAATCAAAGCAGTCCTTAAAAGAACTAATCCCCTTTCTACAATGAAAGAGATAGTATATAAAGATATTGTACTAAATCTTGAAGCAAGAACTGTTTTTGTCGCTGAGGAAAAAATCGATCTTACAAAACTGGAGTTTGAACTTCTTTTAACTCTGATACAAAATCAAAATATCGTCCTAGATCGTGATTATCTCCTTGAAAAAGTATGGGGAAATGATGAAGTTTACCAAGACCGTACTGTAAATGTTGCTATAAATCGACTTAAAGAAAAAATTGACCCGACAAAAGAGAAAGAGTACATCAAAAGTGTACGCGGTGTCGGTTATACAATCTCTTAAGTCAAGGAAAAAATTTGATCAAACTTCACAAATACTTTTTATATAACTTTTTAGGTTTATATATCGCTACACTTTTAGTCTCTTCTATAGTGAGCTATTATGCACTCAAATCAATCATTTTGGAAAATTCCAAAAGAGAATTGATTGATATTGTAAATATTGTGGATCTTAATTTGGCACATGTTGACAACCTTGCCGAGTATATAAACAGTATCCATACAGTAGCAGACAGACGTATAACGATTATCGATGAGAATGGTAAAGTTCTTGCTGAAACAAATTTCAATAAAGAAAAGATGGAAAACCATCTCCATAGAATCGAGGTCATGCAAGCAAAGCAATCAACCTTTGGTTCTTCTGTACGACTCTCTGCAACGCTCAACAGCCGATTTTTATATGTTGCAAAGTACACAAGTTCAAAAAAATATATAAGAGTCGCACAAAACCTCAATTCTATTGAAAAAGAGTTTTATGGCATCTATGTCAAAATTATTATTGTGTATACTATTTTTATATTCATCGCCCTCCTTATTACAAGTAAAATAAGCAAAAGAGTCAATTATGACATCACTCAGATTTCCAACTATCTGAACGAAATTGCAAATAAAAATTATAAGGCAGTGATCAAAACCAAATATTTCAGCGAGTTTTTACAAATATCACTTCTTTTAAAAAATCTTGTAAAAAAACTTGCAAATCGAGATAAGAAAAAACGAAAGAATGAAGCCAAAATGAGACTTATCAATAAACAGAGAAACGATATCCTCTCAGCTATCTCTCATGAATTCAAAAACCCTATTGCTGCAATTATGGGTTATACGGAAACAATTCGTGATGATGACAATATCAATATACAAATACGCAACAAGTTTTTGGATAAAATCCTTTCAAATGGCAAAAAAATGTCTTCCATGATAGACAGGCTTGCACTCTCTATCAAACTTGAAAATAATGACCTTTCCATCTCTTTTACAGAGTTTGATATTTTCGACCTCTGCATTGAGGTAACAAATAATCTCAAAGCAAAATATAAAGATAGAAATATCGATTTCAATATAGAACATCTCAAAATCCACGCAGATAAAACGATGCTTGAACTTGTGCTTATCAATCTTATAGATAACGCGCTGAAATACTCCGAAGATAATATCGAAATTAAGATATCAGAGAATATTATATACGTCAAGGACAATGGAATCGGTTTTGCCGAATCTGAGATTGATAAGATCACCTCTAAATTTTACAGAGTAAGAACAAATAGCTGGGATAATTCTATGGGACTTGGTCTTGCTATCGTCTCTTTTATTCTTAAGCTGCATCATACGAGTCTTCTTATCTCGAGTAAACCAAATGTCGGTTCTTCGTTTGGATTTGATCTTAATCCTCTTATAAAATGATAGAAGTACCAAAGTTTTTACTGCCTGTTATTACAGCTTTACAAAATAATGGTGCTTCTCCTGTTTTGGTGGGTGGCTTTGTAAGAGACTCTCTGCTGAGTATTGCAATCAAAGATATCGATATCGAGGTTTACAACATCTCTGATTTTGACTCGATGGCCGAGATATTAAAATCCTTTGGAAGTGTAAATCTCGTAGGCAAGAGTTTTGGTGTTTTAAAACTCTCTTTTTATGGCTATGAGTTAGACTTCTCACTTCCTCGAACTGAAAAAAAAATAGGATCAGGACATAAAGGTTTTGGTGTTTTACTTGATGCACAGCTTTCATTTAAAGAGGCTGCAAGGCGGCGCGACTTTACGATCAACGCTATGGGATATGAACTCAATAGTCGTACTCTATTGGATCCATACAATGGACGTAAAGACCTGAACAATAAAATGCTCACATATGTGAATAAAGATACTTTTATGGAAGATCCGCTGCGGGTTTTACGTGCAGTACAGTTTTGTGCAAGATTTGAGCTTACATGTAAAGATGAACTAATTGAATTATGTCGTTTTATTTGTGAGAAGGGTTTTATAAAAGAACTCCCAAAAGAACGTATTTTTGAGGAGTTTTCCAAGCTTTTGCTTAAAGCTCATAAACCCTCAATAGGTTTGGCTCTTTTTAAAACTTTTCATCTTACAAAATATTTTCCAGAAATCTCAGATAAGAATAATTTATTTGCAAATATAGATGCTATGGTAAATCTAAAAACTGAAAATTCTAAAAGAGATATGGTTTTGATGCTAAGTTTGATTGTTTACCATTTCGATTCAACCAAAGACGTGGAGATTTTTTTACATAAACTTTTAAATGAAACGCAAATAATGGATGATGTACTAAATCTTTACGAATATCGATATACTTTAAATGACTTTGCACAAAAACCACTGATAAATTACGATATTTTACTACTGAGCACAAAAACAATGATTCAAGATTTGCTGATTCTGGGCGAAGCACAAGGTAAAGATTTTAGAAATATAAAAGAGAGAGCAGAGCAACTTAATGTACTTACATGTAAACCTAAAGCTTTACTTTATGGACGAGATCTCATAGAACTAGGACTGAGCCCATCTACTCTTTTTTCAGAGATACTAGAAGTGGCCTACGATGCTCAACTTCAAGAATTTTTTACAAATACAAAAGACGCAAAAATATGGCTTAAAAACCATATTGATTCTCTTACCTGTTAATTACAGCCATTTTATTCATGTAGGCCGTAAGCTGTTCTACTGTGTTAATAGAGAGTTCTATTGCTTTTGTTAATTTATGCATATATATTTGTTTGTTTCTTGTATCAAAACCATCTATTATATCTGTATATATAAGGATAAATTTTTGAATTAATTCAATTGCTTCAACAGACATTTTTTTACTGCTTGCAGCCGTAATTATAGTATCAAATGCTTTTTTGAGTTTAACATCAGCATCACTACTCTCAAGAAATCTTTTAGCTGTTTTTTCATCTTGATGAGTCATTTTTTTTAGTATTTCTATTATCATCGCTTCATCAACAGGATACTTTGTGACTTGGCCAAGCAAAAGATTTCTCATTTCGGAAAGACCTATGCTGGAAAGGTATT
>JAVHRU010000008.1:0-5746 GCA_036171835.1 Sulfurimonadaceae bacterium
ATGACTATCAGCTGAAAAAAAGCTCGTTGCCTGTTTTATTTGAAGGGGATGTACAAGAAGTACTCGATTTTATGAAAAGTGAAGATAGCAAAAGATAAAACTTAAAAGAAGTGTGTTAGAATTATCAACTCTATGAAAATAAAAGGTGAAGGTAAAATGAAAAAAAGTTATGCGATTTTATCTTTAGTTCTTTTTATCATACTAGTTGTACTAATTGGATTTTTTTATTCAAATCGTTTGGATAAACAGTCCATCCAAATTTCTAGTAACCCTTGGGTCGGATTTACTCCTTTTATTTATGCCCAAGAAAAGGGATGGCTTGATAAAACACCTTTTAAATTTGTCTGGCTGGTAGATTTATCTGAAAATAGTCGGCTCTATGATAGCCGCTTCACACAAGGTTTTACTGCCACTCAATATGAACTTTTACACTTTAAAGAGCATAGTCATCTTAAACCCGTTTTTTTAATAGACCGTTCTTATGGTGCAGATGTAATTTTGGCAAATCGTTCTTTAAACGAACTTCGAGCAGAACATAAACCGATTACCGTATATTTAGAATTAGGCTCTTTGAATGAAGATTTTTTCAAGGCATTTGTTCAGGAAAATGGCTTAGAGAAGTTACAGTTTGTATTGAAAAACAGTTCTCAAAAGATGATGACTACCCTCAGCCCATCAGGTCCTCCTACGATTATTATCTCCTATGACCCGTATGTTTCAGAGTTTCTTAAAAAAGGATATGTAACAGTTGCTTCAACACGTAGTATGCAATCTTTTTCTGTGATTGATGCTCTTTTTGTGGATGAGCGTTTTGTGAATGGAAGAGAAGATGATTACAGAGAACTTTTAACTATCTTTAATAAAGCCTTGGATCAATTCAAACGTGATCCACATGAATATTATGAAACGATTCATGGATATCTAGAAGGACAAAGCTATCAAGAATTTATGGATTCAACTACCCAAATTCAATGGTTAAACAGTGGAACACACAAGGATATAGAAAATCAACTTCACACACAGCATATTGCAATAGACAGGTTATTACATTGAAAATTAGTAAAATTGCATTACTTATAGTCACTATTAATGGACTTGTAATTGCTTTATTTTCCAAAGAACTTTATTCTTACCAAAGAGAGATGCAACTACGTACAGTTTCTAATAATATCCATCAAAATATCTTCCGTCTTGAAGGTGATATCAAACAAGAACTTGACGCAGGTTATGATGAGCGAGTTCAAGGCATACTTGACCGAACCTCTGCAACCAATCATGCAATCGAAATTCTCTCGATTTCGCGTGATAAAAAAATTATCGAGTTCTCTTCATCACGCTCTCAAAAAGGAAAAAAAATAGAGGATAAATATTATCCTATCAGGAATATTTTAGACGGCTTAATGAAAGATCATGCTCTGCAATACAAAAGTGATTTTTACTATTTTGAGGGTGCTGAAAAGCGTGATGTAGAGTTATTAATCCAAATCGATAACGAGTATGTTTATGGCGAACTGAGCAAGATTGCTATCTCTTATGGTGTGAGTATTTTTCTTATCTTCTCTTTGATAAGTATTTTTATATTTTTATTGGTACAAAAATTTCTTGTTGCCCCATTGGAAAAGATTATAAGTCATGCTCGCACAAAAAAAGAGGAAAAAAGTTTTTATTTTATTGATGAACTTACTGAGCTTGATTTGACACTTACAAACTCTTTTAAAGCGATGATAGCAAAACAGGCATCTTTGGAAAATGCTCTTGAAGAGACAAGATATTTAGATGCGATCCTTCGCACAGTCGCTGATATCAATAGATTACTCATTACAGTAAAAAACAATGATGAACTTATGATGCAGAGTGTAAATCTTCTGGCAACTCATGAAGGATATGGACTTTGCTGGATAGGAACAGAAAACAAAGGGATTCTTGAGGTTCATACCATATCCAGCAATAGCTTTTCTGAGCAAGAGTTTTATATTGATATGACAAACAAAACTGTTGATCCTATTTTTGAAGTATTTTCTTCAGGGAAATATTACATTATAGAAAATATACAAACTCTGCAAACAAGCAATTCTTGGATAGAGATCGCTAAGAGAAATGGCTTTGGATCTTTTATCGCTCTATCGCTAAGAGCAAGTATTCATGAAAGCTCTTTTGGTGTGCTAGGGTTGTACTCTTTGAACCCTAATGGATTTGAGCCTAAAGAGATAGCTATGCTTGAAGAACTAGCCGGAGATATCGGGTTTGCTATGCGTTCGTTTCAAAAGAATCAAGAGCTTGAACATCATTTGACAACAGATGCCATTACAAACCTTCCAAATCGAATCGTACTAGGAGATAGGCTTGCAGAGATGGATAATCCCATACTTGCCATTATCAATTTAGATCGTTTTAATGATATCAATGATGTCTATGGTGTTACGATCGGAGACAGTGTTCTTAGCGTTTACGCAAATTGGCTCTCTTCAAGGGTTCAAGCAGATACATTTATGTCTTTATACAAGCTTAGTGGCGATGAATATGCTGTTTTGTTTAATAATAGTATAGAGTTGATGCAATGTAAACAGTTTATGAGTGATCTCATTCTTGAGACAGCTCATGAAGTATATTTTGTGAATAATATTGAGATGACGCTTAGCATTACAGTTGGTATTGCTTCTAGCGTTGAGCGAATTATAGAGCATGCAACAGCAGCATTAAAGCGCGCAAAAATAGGACATAAACCTCTGAACATTTATATAGAATCGTTGAGTAAAATCGATCATGAAAATAATATTTCAAGGTATAAAAAGATAAAAGAAGCTATAGAAGAATCTCGGGTGGTACCATTTTTCCAGCCTATAGTTGACAACAAAAGTCGTAAAATTGTTAAGTATGAAGCACTTATCCGTATTATCAGGAAAGATGGCAGTGTGATGAGTCCGATACTCTTTTTAGATATTGCCAAAAAAACAAGATTGTATGGACAACTTACGAAAATAATGGTCGATAAAACGTTTGAAAAACTCAAACATAGCACTCTTCCTATCAGTATCAATCTTTCAACAGAAGATTTGCTCAATGCAGAGCTTGCGGATTATATGAAAAAATTAATTGAGTTGTACCAGATAGGAAACAAGGTCATATTCGAAATCTTGGAGACTGAGGGTATAGATAACTATACTGAAGTGCATTTGTTTATTGAACGATTTAAGGCTTTGGGTTGCAGTTTTGCCATTGATGATTTTGGTGCAGGGTATTCGAATTTTGATCATTTACTGAAATTAAATATTGATATTTTAAAAATCGATGCCAGTTTAATTAAAAATCTTTCGAGCGATGCGAATGCTCGATTATTTGTTCAGCATATCAATGACTTTTCCCAAAAGATTGGCATTGAAACAGTTGCTGAATTTGTTGCTGATAGAGCTATTTATGAAGAGGTTGAAAAAATTGGAATTGATTTTTCACAAGGATATTATTTTTATGAACCTTCTGCAGATTTGATTGAGGAAGTGACCAGTTAAGAGTGTTAATTCTCCTCAAAAAGGAGAATCATAGTTTTATTCTGCTGATATTTTTGGATTGAGTGTTTTTAAAACATCATCACGAGTTTTGACAGTGCCTAACATCATAAGAGATACAGGTTCTTTTGGTGCAATGGAAAAATCAAATACTTTAGGATTTTTCATAAATGTGATCATCGCTTGATCAACAAGTGCTTCATAGCTTTGAGAGTTTGCTTTGGCTGCATCTAGTTCTGCTTGCATAGTCTTCAAATGCTCTTGTTTATAACCATCAACACTTTGGTTTGCATCTTGTGCTTTGAGCTTCGTCCAACGCTCCATAAATGAATCATCTTCATAATGCAAAGAGGTTTCTCCGAATTTAATCGTTTGCGGCGCAAGATTGATTTGCATAGGAAAATATTCCATTGCCACGATATTGTAAAGTTTCGTTTTGTAGGTTAGTGTTCCGGCATCATCTATTTTAAGCGTCAAATCTTTGACATCTATCATCTGTTGATCTTTATCGAATTTATAATTGATAGTAAGATTCGAATTGACATTCTTGAGATTAAGTACATCAAGTTTAGCAGCCATTTCTGGATTTGATCTGAGCATTGCAAGATCAGTTTGAATCCCTTTGAGTTTGACATTTATATAACGAGGAACAGCATTTTCTGTATCGAGAGATTTTACGACCATCTCATCGACAATGATAGGTTTTGCGTTTGGAACAATAATTCTGATGTCATTTATATGCACATCAAAGCCAAAAAAATCCATAGATACACTGCCATAAGTGACGTATGCTTTTGCATTGCCAAGCATCTTGTCGATTTTAGCCTTGATGATACTTGAACTGATCATTTTAAATGCCACAAGAGCAATAACAATAAGTGCTACGACGGAAAGTCGAATGATCTGAACAGGGATCTCTTTTTTAAAAATCGTCATTTTAATTTCCTTTTATTTTAGTTATCAGAATCATCGTCTGATGTGTCTGTAGCTTTCATATTAGTTTTTGGTTTCCCGTTTGCATCAGCATAACATACAGGTTCGAGTTTTATAAAACTATTTGGCATTGTACCTTGTTTTAATTCCTGATTTACCAGAGTATTAAAACCTCGTTTCATTTTATCGAAAGCATTTTTATCTTTGCCACTAAGTCTGCTAGCTGCAAGTCTCACAACACTTTGAGGATTGATTGCACGTCCATCTTTATAAAGTCCAAAATGAAGGTGCGGTCCGGTTGAAAGACCAGTTGTCCCTACAAATCCTATCACTTGTCCCTGTTTAACGCTTGTTCCTTTATGAACACCACTTTTAAAAGCTTTTTGGTGTGCATACAGTGTTACGTACCCTCCGCTGTGGGCAACTTTTGTCATGTTTCCATAACCGTTTGTAACACCGCAGAATACAACAGTCCCGTTCCCTGCTGCTAAAATAGGAGTTCCTGGGCGAGTCCCATAGTCGACTCCAAGATGTGCTCTAAATTTATGAAGAATCGGATGCCATCTTTTTAGAGTAAATCCTGAGGTGATACGCCCATTTCTAATAGGTGCTGTTAGTAAAAAAGCGTCAAGTTCTGCACCGGTTTCATCATAATATCTGTCATCTTTAAAGCGGTAAACATAATGTTGTTTGCCACCCATTTCCATCATACAAACATCTAATGTAGGCATTGAAAATGGTCGTCCAAGTCTGTACATGCGATCATAAACCATAACTAATTTATCGCCTTTATGAACATTTTTAAAGTTTAGAGAGTTTTTAAAGGCATCTACAAAGATTTTTGCAAGTTTTGTAGATTTTGTGACCTTGATGATATCGTTGTAAGGAGAACTCTCGATCACTAAAGTAAAAGATTCTCTTTTTGTTTCGCTGATAATGGGGATTACTTCAAAAGCAACATCCTCTTTATCCTTGGTGATATGAATTTGGATTTCATCATTGATTGGGATGAGTATTTGCTGGACTTGCTTTTTAGAGTCTTCAAGTATTTGGCAGTTGACTCCGCCTCGTATCTCTTCTGTTAGTTTTTGATCATCTGCATCGAGGTTATAGTAAAGAGGTTTTGTTGGCAGATGTAGCCTTTCTAAAAAGGTAAGATAAGTATCGCCATCACTCCAGCGAAAATTTTTGATCTGGGCTGAAAAAAGTGTAAGAGGAATAAAAAATATGAGTAAAAAACGGAGCATTTACAAGCCTAAAAATAAAATGTCTTGTAAGAGTATCAAAACTAGACTTACAAAAGACTTCTT
>JAVHRU010000009.1:0-5506 GCA_036171835.1 Sulfurimonadaceae bacterium
CAATATAAACTTGATGACGTACTGGATCGGCTATCCATAAACAATTATCATAAAATGCGACCATTCCTCCTATACCTTTAACAAGAGGCACCATAAGTCCTTTACTTAGACTATAAATAGTATCATGTGTGCTTAAAAATAATTCTGCTGTATTTGGATTTGCGGTAATAGAAAGGATAGTTGCAAACTCCGGTAAAGGTATGATTAATCCTAATGGTTTTCCAGATTCTAATGAAAACACACCCTCTTTCGTAGCAAAAATAACAGTATTCTCAACATAAGTCAAGGTTTGGATGGCTTCGCTAGGAAGTGCAACAGGAGTTATCATTTTTCCATCAAACTGGTAAATAGATGCTGGTTTTATTGAATTGTAGAGATAGAGTGTATTATTTGGGCCTGTCGCGAGTGAAAATCCTGACATAGGAAGCTTAAGACTTGGCAGAAAAAATCCATGACTGATTACACCTAACTGCCCATCAACAATAGCAATAGGATGACCACTTTGGTCAAGCGTAAAAGAGCTTACATGTAAAGGAGCTATTAGTGCTTTAGAAGGTTTATCGAGTCTATAAATATTTTTTTCAGCGGATATCCAAAGTCCCAAAGAAGAGACATAAAGTTGGGTATCAGAGCGCCAATCTATTTTGCTGGACAAAGCATCCGGCATTCTATATATTTTTAGTTTAGGTGCTATATCTATGGGTGCTGCATAGGCCAATATACATGCCAAAATCCATATGTAAACTGCTCTCAAGGCATCTCCTTAATGATATTGGATAATTTAGCAGACATATCAGATACTTCACTTGTATCACTGATTAAATTACTAATTTCTTCAAAAGATTCAGAAGTCCCCATGGCTTTTAATAAAAAAGGTTTGGCAGCTTCACCTAAAGAGGTGATTTCAGGAGGATTGTCCAGTTGCATTGAACCCAGCCAAGTAGCTACTTTATTGGCACTTTCCATATCATCTACAGCGAGATCATGAACTTCTTTGATGAGTGATAACTGGTCTCCAATTGGAGTAGATTCTATGATTTTCATGCTGATGCTTATAAGCAGTTCATTGCCCATTTCGTGCGTAAGATAGCTCAATCGATTGAGGATAAGATAGTGTTTATCGCTATCTTTTATACTATCACCTAGCATAGTATAAATAAACTCTTTTGGATTAGGAGTTGAGGGATAACCTAATTTAGAGAGGTTTACCGTTTCAATGTGAATTTTGGCTTTAGGGAGCGTAGTGGTAACTAAATTACTCTTTGTTGGCCAAGAACAATTTCTATTTTGACACAGAACAACAGGTTTAGGGATAGATAAAGGTGTTTTGCTTAAAGGAACAGGACTCCAGTGGTCATTAAAAATCGTATGCGAGCCACCTCCATCAAAAGGTCTTGATGCAGACTCTCTTAGAGTTTCATCTGAGCTGGTATCGATTTTAGGCATATCAGGTGTTGTGGCAGTTTTAAATGACAAATGTGATGCAGGTACTTCTTCAGTTGTGCTACTTGTAGAGGGAATACTTTTAAAAGAGCTCATGAGATTTTGGTGATGGATTTGTTGTTCTTTAGCTTTAATCTGTGCTTCTTCTTGCGCTTTACGTTGTTGTTCTGCTTGAAGTCGTAGTGTTTCAGGATCGGGTTGATTAGGAGAATCAAATAAAACTCCTTCTAATATGCTCTCAAAAATCGTTGCACCTATGACAGCAGAAGTACTAGGTGCATGATAGCTTTGGGAAGGACTACTTTTTTGGATATTTTGTGATGATTGTGTAGATCTAGTATTTTGGTTATATGTCGGTGTTTGTGGCATGGGAACATTCTGGGGTTGTCCTCCGACATCGTATAATTGTTGCAAGGCACTTTCACCTTGAAGTGTAGAAGTAATACAAAGTATAGTAATTACAATACTGCTTAACTTTTTTTTCATCGAGCAACCAACCATCGTTTTGATTTTTTAAATAACAGTATTGACAACAAGGCAAGAGCAATTATCCAAGGATACTCAATACTAAAAATAACTGGCGTTAAAATAATACGTACAATCATACGTAAGCCTTCATTTTCTCGAATAACATTGGCAATAGGAGGCGAATAGTGATAATAGTTTTCCACTAGCCACTGTCCCGGAGCATTGGTCAAAAGATAATGATCACGAAACTTTCTCAGTGTCAAAACATGTGGATCTAAAAACGTACCATAAGCGGCAGTTGCGATAAAGCAATCACTAGCACCCGCCGTTGCGCTGCTTGCCACATAAGGGGCAGGAGTAGAAGGCATTATTCTATCGCGTTTAATTTCCCATAAATATATGCGGTCTTGTGCTTCTCTTCTTTCCTCAGTGTTTTTTGAAAGTATCATAAAACGCTTCATTTCAATGATCGCCGCATTAAAGTCATCATTTTTTTGAGCCGCTTCAGCAATCAGTAGTGCATGGTCATAGTACAAATTTGCTACCCAAGGTGCTTCTTTAATGGCTTGAGAGTAAATTTTAGTTGCCTCCTGATAATTCTTCTCTTGAGCCATCACTTGTGCTTCAATTGCAAGCCGGCGTGCTTTTTCATTCATAAATGGAGGAGTAAAGCCAGAATTAAAAATCCCGGCCATACCTTGTAGGGCACTATCGCGACTCGTACTATCTTCATCAATCATGTTTTTAAAAGCATTCACAAATGAAGTAAAAGCACCTTCTTTATCACCTTTTAAAAGTGCTTGTTGAGCCAAATTAAAGAATGTATTGACATGTTTATGATAGATTTGCATCTTTTCTGTTTGGGCTTTTTCTCTTAAAAGAAAAACTGGACCGTAGATTTCATAAACTAAGATTGAATTGGCATAATTTTTCTGTAGAATGCTTGCAGATGCAGAAAATGGATATGCTTTAATATTTTGTTTTTCTAATATTGCATCGATTCTCTGATTGATAACAACAACATCTTCGGTTCCAACGAAAGGTATCACCTCGTTAACAACAGCCTGCCAAAAGGGTTTTTCTAAGGGGTTTGGATCTGTTCCTAATATTTTTATATCGGTGGAAATTGCAGTGAGAAAGTCATTTTTTGCCGCTTGGGCTTCTCCTAAAACAAGATGCGCCCAAGCGCGTTGTGCCATGCCAAACGCAAGACGGTATCCATTAGCCATTCCTTTATCAGAGTTTTTAATCAGCTGATCATAGTCTTCAAAGGCACCTTTTTTATCTCCTTGCATCAGACGCAGTCTAGCGCGCAACATGTAGCCGGAGTCTTCATACATCATACTGCTTTGAGGATGAAAAGCCCTTTCAATATCATCTTTTGCAGCGTCTATTTTATGTTGCACCAATCGTGCAATAGCTCTGTCAATATAGAGTGAATCAACCAAAAGTGTACCAATAATAAACTCATCAGCGGCTGGGGACATAAGTTGAGTGTAGGCTTCTTCGGCTTGTGAATACTTGCCTTGATATAGTAGCAAGTTAGCATTGTTAATATCACTATTAATGTCCGCATAACTAACAGTACCAAAGAAGAGTGAAAGTAAAAATAAAAATCGTTTAATGAGATTTTTCATTTTAAACCATCCTATATATTTTTTAAAATAGATTTCTTCTATAACCCATTGAAAAAGTATAATCAACCATACCCTCAATCTTTCTAAGAGGTATAAAAGAAGTCTCATATTGACAAGTAAATCAATTTTACTCTCTTTATGATTGACATGTCAACTTTATATCATACAAAAAGTGTAATATTCTACGCAGTCTTTCCGTTAGCGATGGTAATATTAGAGGATAAGCCATTAAAAATGTATTGTTAAAGTATCAATTTTTCTTTGTTTTTTTTGTAGTTTAATTAATAAAGCCCACCGTGAACTGCCGCATAGGCAGCTTGGAAGTTTAAAAAAAGCTCGTTAAAGCCGAATTTCTTGTTTGTTTTTAGTAAAATTCTTTTTCTAAAAACAAACAAGAGAAACTCGATGAGTAAGCTATTTATACAATTATCGAAATCAAGCTTGTTTTACGTATACGATCAATTAATAAGTTCTTTGTCAATTTTTTTTTGTATAGCACTCAAGAGAGATTTCACCTCGTCAAGATCAATATTCATATCTTCTAATTTCTTGATAAGTGCCAGATCATTCTCTTTCGTTTTTTCCATAAGAAGAGAATTACTCTTTATATGCGTCACCAAGGTGTCATTTTTTAAAATAGAACAGCTATTACTGAGATGATGTATTTTTTGATAGAGTGTATATAAATTACCGCAAAGTTCAATGCGCCTAAAATATAGTTCCTGTAACTTTTGAGGCTCGTCTCCCTCCTCGAAGTAGGGGATAGGAAGATCAAGCAATTCTTCAGAGCTTAATATCTTTCTATTTATATTTCTCTGTGACATACGTTCGGAAGCCAATGAATTCAAGTAACGATGGACAAGATGAAGCTGTAGATAGGTCTTTACAAATAAGGGAGTTGTCTCTTTTCTATTATCATCAAACTGAATGCGGATCATACTGTTATTGCCGATGTAGATTTTGTCCGTATAGCTTCCATCAAAGAGTCCCACGTCTAAAGATGCACCTCTATGTGAGATGATAAGGTCTCCCTTTTGTAGCGCTTGACTTTTGAGTAGAGTAGGGCTCGCTGGAGCATACTCCCGTACTTTTTTAGGCGGATGGATAATGCCGTATCTATCAATATCAGAGATAAAAATGTGCTCATAAGGAGTATCGACTCGATTTTCCTCTTTCCCTACACGTACATGAGAGACGATAGCTATCTTTTTTACAAGATCTTTCAGTCGAATTATTGGCACATCACCAAAAATAGTCTTTAACTCTTTTTCTAAACTCTCTTTCAAATAAAACCCTTGCAATAACTTAAGAATATTATAACAATCAAATCCTAAATAGAGAGATGCTAAGATAAACGCTCTTGCGCTAAAACTACTAAATGTATAAAATATAGTCCCAAATACAAAAGAGGTAGATTACTTCTACTAGTAGCCTTCCTAGAAGTTAATAAAACTTTTGAAACTATTCCTTCATAGAAAAATAATCCCACTCCTCTTGCGCTATAAATACCAAAATACTATAATGGTAGTTGCAAAGCATAAATCTATCTATTTTCGATTAATGTGCACAAAGACTAGAGATCATTGATTATAGCTTGCAGGTATAAATATATAATCTATACGGATGCGAAATAACATTTTCGCTGAGTAGAGATAGATTATAAATCGATAAAGAGTAAAAGAAGACAATCAACCATTTTACCGGTACAAAGATCAAAAACCTCCAAGTGATGATCACAAAGATCAAACTAGAGATCGATGATCTAAAAACGCAGCAAAGATCGATTGGGGAATCAATGAATAAAAAGCTCTCAATGATGCAAAAATATGAGGAAGAGCTCCAAAGCATCAAAGAGAGAGCTAAGGATCTCATCTTAAGTGAACATGCAATCCTGCGCTACTTGGAGAGAGTTTATAAACTCGATATCAATAAACTCTATGAGGAGATTGTCACACAGG
>JAVHRU010000010.1:0-5482 GCA_036171835.1 Sulfurimonadaceae bacterium
TATCCATTAATTAATAAATCAATTTAATTTTAACCAAATAACGCTAAAATTACACACAATTTTATGTGTAAACATTGCACATAAGATAATATATGACAAAATGCAATACTTTTTAAAATATATTTCATTATGAAATATGATTAGTCTAATAAATTTCTGGGTAAGCCCCAATAAGTGAGCAATACAATGGATGCAAATAAACAAAAATCATTAGACTTAGCGTTAAAACAGATAGACAAAACATTTGGAAAAGGCACTTTGATGCGCCTTGGTGACAAAGAGTTTGAACCAATCAAAGCAATCAGCACAGGTTCTTTAGGACTAGATTTAGCTCTAGGAATCGGCGGGGTACCACAAGGTCGTGTTGTTGAGATCTATGGACCTGAAAGTTCAGGAAAGACTACTTTAGCACTTCAGATAACAGCAGAATGCCAGAAATATGGCGGTGTTTGTGCATTTATAGATGCAGAACATGCTCTTGATGTTATTTATGCGAAAAATCTTGGAGTTGATATAGATAATCTTCTAGTCTCTCAACCAGATTATGGCGAACAAGCGCTCGATATCGTCGAGACAATCGCACGTAGTGGAGCGATTGACCTTATCGTAATCGATTCAGTTGCGGCTCTTACACCAAAGTCAGAGATCGAGGGCGAGATGTCTGATCAAAATGTCGGGGTACAAGCGCGTTTGATGTCAAAAGCACTTCGTAAACTTACGGGTATTTTGCATAAAATGAACTGTACAGTGATTTTTATCAATCAAATTCGTATGAAGATCGGGATGATGGGATATGGTTCTCCAGAAACTACAACGGGTGGAAATGCACTCAAATTTTATGCATCAGTACGAATTGACGTAAGACGTATCGCTTCTCTTAAGCAGGGTGAAAGCCAGATTGGTAACCGTGTAAAAGCAAAAGTTATAAAAAATAAAGTTGCACCTCCTTTTCGTCAGGCAGAATTTGATATTATGTTTGGTGAGGGAATCTCAAAAGAGGGTGAGTTGGTCGATTATGGTGTTAAACTAGACATCATCGATAAAAGTGGGGCTTGGTTCTCATATGAGGACAAAAAACTTGGGCAAGGACGTGAAAACGTGAAGCAAAAGTTTAAAGAAGAACCAGAATTAGCTCGTGAAATAGAAGAAAAAATTAAAAATGCGATGGGGATGAGTACGCTTATGACCATGGACGTATCAGATATAGAAGAAGAAGGAGATTTGGACATATGATTTTTATAGATAATGTAAATGCAATTGAAGTAATGGACTCTCGTGGGAATCCAACAGTAAAAGCAACAGTAGAGTTAAGTGATGGAACTGTAGCAACTGCTATTGTACCATCAGGCGCAAGTACGGGAAAACGAGAAGCACTTGAACTTCGTGATGGCGGATCTCGCTACATGGGCAAAGGTGTGTTAAAAGCAGTTGAAAATGTAAACTCTCATCTTGCTGATGCATTGATTGGGATGAGTCCATTCAATCAGGCTATGATTGACGCCACAATGAAAGAGATTGATGGAACTGAAAACTATGGAAATATGGGCGCAAATGCTGTTCTTGGTGTTTCTATGGCAGTTGCTCGTGCAGCGGCGGCAAGTTTAAAAATGCCACTTTACCGTTATCTAGGCGGTGCCAACGCTATGGTTATGCCAGCACCGATGCTAAATATTATTAATGGTGGGAGCCATGCTGATAATTCTGTAGATTTTCAAGAATATATGATTATGCCTATTGGATTTGAAAATTTTTCTGATGCACTTCAAGCCTCTGCAGAGGTTTATCACAATCTAAAAGCTATTTTAAAAGCTAAAAATCATAATACTGCACTTGGTGATGAAGGTGGTTTTGCACCGGATCTTTCTTCAAATGAAGAGCCTATACAAATTATCATGGAAGCAATCGCAAAAGCTGGCTATGTTGCTGGAAAAGATATTGCTATCGCTCTTGATGTTGCTGCTTCTGAACTTGTAACTGAGGGTGGATATCGTCTTGATTCTGAAAATCGTACCGTATCATCTGCACAACTAGTAGATTACTATGTTGATCTATGTTCTAAATATCCTATCGTTTCTATTGAAGATGGGCTTAGTGAAGATGACTGGGATGGATTTAAACTGATGACTGAAAAACTTGGTGACAAGATACAGATTGTTGGTGATGATTTGTTTGTAACAAATGCAAATATTCTTAGCGAAGGGATCAAAAAAGGGATTGCAAACTCTATTTTGATCAAACCAAATCAAATTGGTTCAGTAAGTGAAACAATGCAAACAGTACGTTTGGCACAAAGAAATGGTTATAAATGTGTAATGAGTCATCGTTCGGGTGAAAGTGAAGATGCCTTTATCGCTGATTTTGCTGTTGCGCTAAACTGTGGAGAGATAAAAACAGGTTCAACAGCGCGTGGTGAGAGAACGGCAAAATACAATCGTCTTTTAGAAATAGAAATCGAAGTGGCATATGGTGAATATTTAGGTTCACAACTTTTTAAAAAAGCTTGATAGAATTTTTTCTACCAAGCTTCTGCATATAAGGTACAATTGTGAATCAAGATGAACTCTACGATGAGATAGACAGGTCGCAGTCAATTACAGAAAAATATTTTGGTTTGTCTGTAGGTAAATTTATTATTTCGTTTTGCATCGTTTTATTTTCGGGTATTTATATTGGAAGTTTGCTTTATGGGACTAACTCATTGCAGGTATATATGAAACTTGAAGATTACAATGATTATCTAAAAGCACAAATTGTCACGCTGAAACAGCAAAACGCCAATAAACAAAAAGAGTATTTTGAACTAAAAGAAATCACTGCTCAATAAACTGGTCCTTAATACAAAGAAAGGTAGAACATTGCTTAAATATATAGTTATATTTATTCTTTCAATCACTATAATGGATGCAAGAATAAACCCTTTTTTTCCACCAAAAGATGATCAATCTCTATCTATTACGACAAATACTCCAGAACTACATGAGCCACTTAAACAGGCGACTTTGTCACTTCCTTCGAGTGCTAGAATTATTAAAGAGGTCACGGTAGAATATATTAACCTAGATGGTTCCACTGAACGTAAATCGATCGTACTTGATAATAGCATTGACTGGCATATTCCAATTGTACTATCTCAGGCAAATGTTAATAATACAGTTATGAACAATGTTCCAATAGTATCTAGACAGATCAAACAAGATACCCAATATAGAGAATTAGCAAATTTTAAGTTCATATCTTTTGTTTCAAAAGGTAAAATAATCAAAATGAATACTAAAGATAAGTACATTCGTAATTTTTTGATTGTGAACCCATATAGAATCGTTATAGATTTTAAAGGTGAATATGATTTTCGTTCTTTTTCTAAATTGATTTTAAATAATATAATTAAGTCTATACATATTGGAAATCATAATGGATTTTACCGGGTAGTTCTTGAGCTTGATGGACAATACAGATATAGTTTTTCACAAGAGGGAAGTAGCTGTATTCTTCATTTAAACTGATTCAAGACTTCAAATTAAAAAATCAATCTAGGAGTTTTTATGCCAAATATTAAAATAACTGATCAAGAAGTGCTTGATTATCATCAGTTTCCATCTCCTGGAAAAATATCTGTTGAGCCGACAAAGCCTATGAATACGCAAAGAGATTTAGGACTTGCATATACTCCAGGAGTTGCGATTCCTTGTTTAGAAATTCAAAAAGACCCTGATAATGCGTATAAATATACAGCCAAATCTAACCTTGTAGCAGTTATCTCCAATGGAACTGCTGTTTTAGGACTTGGGGATATAGGTGCACTTGCATCGAAACCTGTTATGGAAGGCAAAGGGATACTTTTTAAAAAGTTTAGCGGACTAGATTCTTTTGATATAGAAGTAGATGAAAAAGATATCCAAAAGTTTTGTGATATTGTTACTGCAATAGCTCCGACATTTGGTGGTATTAATCTTGAGGATATCAAAGCGCCTGAATGTTTTGAAATAGAACGTATTTTAGTTGAGAGATTAGAAATTCCTGTTATGCATGATGACCAGCATGGAACGGCGGTCATTAGTGCAGCTGGTATTATCAATGCTTGTAAGATAACAAATAGAAAAATAGAAGAGCTGAAAATCGTAGTTGTGGGTGCTGGCGCAGCAGCGATTAGTTGCGCAAGACTTTATAGACATTTAGGTGTGAAAATTATCTTTTTGATTGATTCTAAAGGTGTGGTAGATGCTTCTAGAAACGATATTAATAAATATAAAAAAGAATTTATCTCTCCATATCCGATGACTCAAGAAGAGGTCTTTGCAAACGCGGATGTCGTTGTGGGACTCTCAAAGCCTGGAAGTTTTACTGTTGAACATGTAAGATTAATGGCTAAAGATCCTATTGTATTTACTCTTGCAAATCCTACACCTGAAATATTTCCTGAAGATGTTATAGCAGTAAGAACAGATGCTATCATCGCAACAGGAAGAAGCGATATTGCTAATCAAGTCAATAATGTTTTAGGCTTTCCCTTTATCTTTAGAGGTGCCATGGATGTAAGAGCTAAAAAGATCAATATGGAGATGAAAATGGCGGCTTCTTATGCGTTAGCAGAGCTTACATGTAGGGAAGTTCCAGAGTATCTAAATGAGATTTATGATACCAAGCTTTCATTTGGAAGAGAATATATTATTCCAAAGCCTTTTGATAAAAGATTGATTGTTGAAGTGAGTGCTGCAGTAGCCCAGGCAGCTATAAAAAGTGGTTCATCTAACATGAAAAATTTTGATCTTATTGCATATAAAAAAGAATTAGCTTTAAGAGTAGAAGTGAACTAACGAGCAAGAAGATAAAACTTTTTTAGTCCTTTAGAGGCTTTTATATCGAGGGTATAAGAGATTTTTTGAAGATAATTTAAAATCTCATTTTCTTTAATTCCAGTTCTTAAAGAAGCATTCTTAAGTATATATCTTGGTATTTTTATTTTTGTTTTTGAAAAGTGCTTTTCAATCTTTTTGATTTGAGTTGTATGCTTATGGTACGTTAAAAGAGCAAAGACAAAAGGAAAATGGTACTTTTCATTCCAGAGCTTTGCAAGATCAATGTGAGGTTTTCCACTCAAGTAGTATTTGAGTGCTTTATCACCTATAATTACTTCACCTTGAACTCCTAAAATATTTGCTAAGACATTAGAAGTTGCTGATGCTTTATCTTTTTTACTTTCATCACTCGGAATTACGATGACGCTACATACCTCTTTTTTTGCGATAATACCAAGTTTTGCATATTTTTCTTTTTTTGCTTTGATACTAGAAATAAAGGCTGCATCAACTAAATGTTTTTTAAAAAGAGTGTTGATTTTTGCAGGAACATTTTTTTTATATTCCATTGTCATTGATTCTCTTGAAGACCTACTAAATCGTTTCATAAAAACGTGAAAAGGTAAAAGATTGAGATATTCTATTTTTCCAAAAACCAACTTAAAAATCCCTCCATACACTTACAT
>JAVHRU010000011.1:0-22447 GCA_036171835.1 Sulfurimonadaceae bacterium
GGCTTTAGCCATAATACGGTTAAGTTTAGTAATAAATGCAGGAATATCATCTATTTCCATACCGTTAAAGAGTTTTGCTTGATCGAGTAAAACATGAGCTGCATCGTTTATTAAGTTTGCATCAGCCGAATCTTTGAGCTTTTTGATTAGTTCGTGATTTGGATTGATCTGTAAAATCGGTTTTGGCATCGGGATATCTTTGCCTTGACCCATTTGTCTCATCATTTGAGCCATCATATAAGATGCATCTTCTTTATCTTCTTTTATCGCAACAGCAGAGTTTGTAAGATCAAATGTTACTTGAACTTCTTTAATCTCTTCGCCAAGAGCATTTTTGATCTCTTTAGCAAGAATGTCAAACTCTTTTTGGCTCTCTTCTTTTGCTTTTACGTCTTCTTCACTTTCATCAAACTTTGCATCTGTGACATTAACGAGTTTATACTCTTTGTACTCATTTAGCATTGGAAAAACGATAGTGTCAACCTCTTCATTAAGGATTAAAACATCAAGACCTTTTGCTTTAAATCTTTCTAACGCAGGATTATTTTTGAGCATACTCACAGATGATTTTGCTGTGATATAGTAGATCTCTTTTTTATCTTCAGAGATGTTTTTTACGAAATCTTCTAAAGCTACTTTGTCCTCAGAATTGAGTGTGCTAAATCTTAAAAGATCTAAGATTCTCTCACGATTTCCATGATCTGAGTAAAGTCCCTCTTTTAAAACATTTCCAAACTCATTGATGAATTCAGCATATTTTACGGCATCATTTTTAGCCATTTTTGAAAGTTCAGATAATACTTTTTTCACTGAAGCATTTTTGATCTTTGCTAAAACTGCATTATTTTGAAGTATCTCACGACTTACGTTGAGTGGAAGATCTTTTGAATCGATTACACCTTTTAAGAAGCGTAAATATGTCGGCATAAGCTCTTTTTCATCATCAGTGATAAATACACGGTTGATGTAAAGTTTGATACCCGCTTGATAATCTACTCTATACATATCCATCGGTGCTTTTGATGGAACATAAAAGAGAGTTGTATACTCGATAGCGCCCTCAGCCTTGTTGTGCATCCAAAGAAGCGGATCAGTTGAATCATGCGCGATACTCTTGTAAAAATCTTTGTATTCGTCATCGCTGATTTCAGATTTAGAGATTGTCCAAAGTGCGCTTGCTTTGTTGATCTGTTCATTTTGGATCTCAGTTTTTGAAGGCTCGATCTCTTTGCCTTCATCATCTTTTTTCGCAGCGATATAATGTTCTTTATCCATAAAAATTGGAAATGGAATATGATTTGAGTATTTTTCAACAATGCTTAAAATTCTATGCTCTTCTAAAAATTCGCCCTCATCATCATTAAGGTGAAGGACAATCGTTGTTCCATGTCCATCACGAGTTGAAGGTTCAAGATCAAACTCTCCATCTCCAGCGCTTGTCCAGATAAATGCTTGCTCTTCAGCTGCTTTTTTACTGATAACTTCAACTTTATGAGCGACCATAAATGCAGCATAAAAACCAACACCAAACTGACCGATAAGTTTTGAATCTTTTTTTTGATCACCGCTGAGGCTTTCGATAAATGCTTTAGTTCCTGATTTTGCGATAGTACCAATGTTACTAATTAAATCAGCTTCATTCATCCCAATACCGCTGTCAGTAAGTGTTAAAGTTTTATTTTCTTTGTCTAATTTGATATCTAAACGAGGATTAAATGCTACGTTTTTATATTTTTCATCTGTAAGAACAAGCATATTGAGTTTGTCTAGCGCATCTGAACCATTTGAGATAAGTTCACGTAAAAAAATCTCTTTATTTGAGTATAAAGAGTGGATCATAAGTTGTAATATTTGATTGGCTTCTGTTTGAAACTGATGTTTTGCCATAAGTATTCCTTTTTTTGTAAGTTGAGTCGAATTCTATCAAAAAAAGGTAAATATATGCAAGGAGTATCAGTATACTTTAGTCTAATTGACTAAAGTATACTTAGTGTAAGTATGATTCTATCTCTTTTATAATCGTAGAAAGAGTATTTGTAAACTCTTCTTCGGCTCCAAAGAATTGGTCTTTTGTATCATGATTTAAAACTTCTCTAAACTTTGTTGCAATCTGGGCTAGTGTATCAGCACCAATGTTTGCTGAAACTCCAGAAATATCTAAGAGTAATTTTTTAATGGCGTCAGTATCTTCTTTGAGCATTAATAACTTGATATTTTGATTTGCATCTTGATACATACTTAAACACTCTGAGAGTATCTCTTTGTAAAGTTCAATATCACCACCACAAATTTCAATTCCTTCATCAATGTGTAAAAGAGTTTTCTCATCGACGGAGGTAGAAGTGGATTTTTTGTCATTTATGACGTCAATATAGCAATAAAGGATATCATAGAGTTTTTCTACTTTTAAAGGTTTTTCAAGATACTCCTGCATCCCTGCATTTTTCATTTTTCTGATATCATCAACCGCTGTATCACCGCTCAGAGCTACAACTAAAAGATGATCCAGTGACTTATCTGCTCGTATACGCTCAGTTGCTTCAAAACCATCAACAATGGGCATATGGGCATCCATCAAAACTATATAAATATCTTTATCATTTTTTAGAATCTCAAGTGCTTCTTTGCCATTATCGGCCATGATGATGTCGATACCTGAATCGCCAAGCATACCATTGATAACTTTTTGATTAATGATATTATCTTCAGCAATAAGGAGTTTTGAACCTGCAAATATTTTAAAGCTATCTTTGGTAATGGCTCCATGAAGCCCTAATTCTCTCCGTTTAGGAATTATCATTTGCGAAGGTTGCGAAGTTTTTACACTTTCAATCTTCTCTATATCTAAGCTTTCTTTTTCTACCTCTTCGCTTTTTACAGGACTCTTTGTCTGCCCAGCTTGTGGAGAATGTCTAGTTTTACTTACATTTGTTTGCTCATGAACTACCAAATCTTCCGGATGATCTTTTTTTTGTTTAAGAATAACAATGAGTAGCAGAATGAGCACTCCAGCTATGACGGCAATTACTTCACCTGCATATGTCGTTAAAAGTTGATTCACACCATCCATGATTTTTCCTTTTTTATTCCGTTTTTATATGATAAACTCTTTTTTCTTAAACTTTAGAGTCCCTCAAGTAATACATACCACAGTCTGTCTGTTTCTTTATCGGTGAGAAATAGGGAAGACCCATTGATATAAAGTTCTTTTAACGCATCTTTATTTATTTGATATGTATGTGAGCACTCTTTATGTGTAGGTAAAAACCCTCTTATGAGTGAGATGTCAGTTTCAACTTTTTCATTACACAAGAAGCAAATATTTTCACTATGTAAGCGTCCTTCATATTTAAGGAGCTTACTGTATGCTTCTATAGCAGCACGTTTGGGATTTTGTTTATCCCATTTGAGAGCGGCTTCATCTAAAAGGTGAAAATAAAAATTCTCAATATCTTCTGCCTGTTTTAAATGCTGATAAAAAAGGGCTGTAAAATCCTGCCAAGCTCTTAAACGGTTTCTATCAGTGATCCACTTAAATCCCAGATGTATCACATCTCTAAGTCGTGGAATGGAGCTTTTATAGGAGCTTTCAAGTTCATAATCAATTTTGAATCCGAGGTTTATGACACCATGTCTTGCCCCATAAAAACGATAAACTGTTTGTAAGTTTTCCTTCGATATTATTGTGACAATTAGATCTTCATTCTTAGCGCGGTTGATGTTGATAATATAGCCCTGCATAAAATGCTTCCAATCTACACGAATTTTATTTTTTGAAAAAATATTATCTCTTTTAAATCCTTTTTTAATTCTTTATTCGATACAATAAAAGCCTAAATTTTATTTTTAATAGACTAAGTTTGTTTAAAAATAGATTAAATTTTCTTATTTTTATGAGAAAATTTATAAATTATAACATTTGGGGTGAATATATGATGGAATATAATGACTTATTAAGATCTTTTAAAGACAACTGTGGTTTTGGTCTTATTGCAAATATTAAAAATCGCGCATCACATGAGAATCTTGAAGGTGCCATCACGGCATTAGAGAGAATGATGCACCGTGGTGCTGTTGCGGCTGATGGTAAAACAGGAGATGGTAGTGGTCTTTTATTATCAATCCCGACAGCATTTATGCGCAAAGAGGCTAAAGCAAAAAATGTAGAACTTCCGGATCAGTTTGCTGTTGCGACTGTCTTTACTAAAGATAGAAAACAGTTAGAAACGATAGAAAAGACTTGTACAAAAAATGATCTTAAAGTTGTTTTAGTTCGTGATGTCCCTGTTGATGTAAATGCTCTTGGTGCACAAGCAAAAGCATCTTTGCCGAATATTATTCAACTATTTATTATTGCTAATTCTATTATGGCAAGTGAGCGTTTTGATGCACTGCTTTATCTTTCTAGAAAAGAGTCTGAACATGCACTTGTAGATGATAGAAATTTTTATATTTCATCTATGTCTTCAAAAGTTATTTCGTATAAAGGTCTTGTTATGCCAACGCATATCAAAGAGTTTTATAAAGACCTCCAAGACACAGATTTCAAAATCTCTTTTGCACTTTTTCACCAAAGATTTTCAACAAATACACTTCCAGAGTGGCGTTTGGCTCAACCATTTCGTGCTGTTGCGCATAATGGTGAGATCAACTCTGTTGAAGGAAATAGATTTAATGTTGAGATTAAATCTGAGTCGATTAAGAGTGAAGTGTTTACAGATGAAGAGCTTTCACGTATCCTTCCAATCCTTCAACTAGCATCATCAGACAGTGCAAGTGCAGATAACTTTTTAGAGTTTTTACTCGTTAATGGTATGGATTTCTTTAAAGCTGCTCGAGCGGTGATTCCAAGTGCATGGCAAAATGAGCCTCATATGGATCCTGAACTTCGTGCGTTTTATGAGTACCAGTCAACGGTATTTGAAGCTTGGGATGGTCCGGCTGCATTTTCACTCACAGATGGTCGTTATATTGGTTGTGTACTTGATAGAAACGGTCTTCGTCCATCAAAATATATCATTACAAAAGATGACACACTGTTAATTGCAAGTGAATATGGTGTTATGGATATTGACGAAGATAATATCAAAGAACGTGGACGTTTAAAATCTGGACAGATGATAGGTCTCGACCTTAAATATGGAAAAGTTTTAAAAGATAAACAGATCAATGATTATTTGAAAAGTTCAAACTCATATATGAAATGGCTTAATGAGCATATGATTTATCTTCAAGAACATGTAGAAGATCAATACAAAAGTCAATGTGATTTTGATTCAAATGATCTTATCCAAAGACAAAGATATTTTAATGTAACACAAGAGATTGTTGAACAAGTGGTTGAGCCTATGATCCGTGATGGTAAAGAGGCTGTAGGATCGATGGGTGATGATACACCACTTGCCGCATTTAGCAATAAACAACGCTCTTTTACAGACTTTTTTAAACAAAAGTTTGCTCAGGTGACAAATCCTCCGATCGATCCTATTCGTGAAAAAGTGGTTATGAGTTTAAATACAGGATTTGGTGAAGCTCATAATATTTTAGGAGAGTTGTCATCTCATGCACATAGACTCAAAGCGATCTCTCCTATGATTACTTTTGAAAAATTGGAAGTTTTAAAATCTTTTGGAGATAAAAAATCACCAAGTTATCAAGATTTTTATAAAAATGCTACGTTTTCAACAGCATTTGATACGGACCTTAAATCAGCACTTGATAATCTTGTAAAAGAGGTTATTACAAGTGTTAGTAATGACAAGGTTCGTATTGTAATTCTAGATGATACAGAGCTTAGCAAAACAAAACGTGTTATACCAATGGCTATGGCAATAGGACGTCTCAATCATGCTCTTTTAGAAAATAAAATAAGACACTTAGTTTCTCTTGTTGCCGCGACATCAGAAGTTTTTGATTCACATAGTGCAGCTGTTTTGATAGGATATGGCACAAGTGCTATCTATCCAAATTTATTATTTTCAACTGTGGCAAGTGAGCTTAAAAAGTCGAAATACAGTGATATTACATGTACTGAGGCTTTGAAATCAGTTCATGGTTCTATCAATGCAGGTATTCTTAAAATCATGTCAAAAATGGGTATAGCAACTGTCGCTTCTTACAGAAATACAGGACTTTTTGATATTATAGGGTTAGGACGTGATATCACAAACGAATGTTTTCATGGTTCTCATGTACAAATCCCAGGTCTTAGTTATGCAGATATAGATGCGAAGTTGAAAGAAAATCATAAAGCAGCATATAATGAAGATGGCTTTAATACTATTTTTCCTCTTGCAATCGGTGGATATTACAAATTTTACAATGGACAGGAATATCATGATTTCGGTCCAGATGTTATCCATGCAATCCATGCATTCGTTAAAACTGGAGATAAAAAAGATTATGAGAAATTTAAATCTACGGTCAATAATCGTGGCTTAAAATTTATTCGTGATTTCTTTGAATTCAAATCCGATAGAGTAGCTATTGATATCTCAGAAGTTGAATCAAAAGAGAAAATCTTTAAACGTTTCGCTTCAGCTGCGATGAGTTTAGGTTCTATCAGCCCTGAAGCACACGAAACGCTTGCAATGGCAATGAACCAGATTGGTGCACAGTCAAACTCAGGGGAGGGTGGTGAAGATTCTGTACGTTTTGACACAAATCGTAACTCTAAGATCAAACAAGTTGCATCAGGACGTTTTGGTGTAACTCCTGCATATCTTCGTTCAGCTGAAGAGATTCAGATTAAAGTGGCGCAAGGTGCAAAACCCGGAGAGGGCGGACAGCTTCCAGGGCATAAAGTAACTGAACTTATCGCTCGTTTACGTCATACTATTCCAGGTGTTACACTTATTTCACCTCCGCCACACCATGATATTTATTCGATAGAGGATTTGGCACAGCTTATATTTGATCTTAAACAGGTTAATCCAAAAGCGCGTATCGCTGTGAAACTTGTTTCTACAGCAGGTGTTGGAACGATTGCTGCGGGTGTTGCTAAAGCGTATGCTGATAAGATCATTATCTCGGGTGCTGATGGCGGTACTGGTGCGGCTCCTTTAACATCAATCAAATACGCTGGTAGTCCATGGGAACTAGGTCTTAGTGAAGCGCATAATGCTCTTAAGGTGAATGATTTAAGACGTCTTGTAGAAGTCCAAACAGATGGTGGACTCAAAACCGGTTTAGACGTAGTAAAAGCTGCAATGCTTGGTGCTGAGAGTTATGCTTTTGGTACGGCGGTACTTACTATTGTAGGATGTAAGATGCTTCGTATCTGTCACCTCAATAAATGTTCAGTCGGCATCGCAACACAAAATCAAAAATTGCGTGAAGAGTTTTTTGAAGGACATGTACATCAAGTTGTGAATTATTTTACTCTTTTGGCAGAAGATGTTCGCTCTATCATGGCAAGTCTTGGATATAAAACGTTAGAAGAACTCGTTGGTAGAAGCGATCTTTTAAAAGTTGTCAATGATCCTTTTGCCCAAAAATTTGATTTTTCATCTGTTTTACACAGAGTTGAAGGGATCAATACTCGTCAAGAGCCTTTCAATAAACCTTTTGATGATAATGCTTTTGAAAAAGCCATCTTAAAAGATGTTATGCCAGCTATTAAACATCCTGATCATCCTGTTCGTATTACAAGAGAGATCCAAAATATTCATAGAAGTTTTGGAGCTCTTATCAGTGGTGAAATTGCTCAGTATTATGGCGATGCAGGACTTAAAAAAGATACGATTACTATGGAACTCTCTGGTATCGCAGGTCAAGCTTTTGGGGCATTTTTGATCAACGGTATCTCAGTATATCTCGATGGTGTTGCAAATGATTACATCGGTAAAGGTCTTCACGGTGGTAAAATAGTTATTACCTCTAAAAATGAAGGAGAAGAGTTTAGTGCCGGTGGAAATACTTGTTTGTATGGCGCAACAAGCGGTAAACTCTATATTTCTGGAAATGTCGGTGAGCGTTTTGCGGTTCGTAACTCAGGCGCACTTGCTATCGTAGAGGGTGCTGGAGATAATGCTTGTGAGTATATGACTGGCGGTATTATCGTCATCCTTGGAGAAACAGGGATCAACTTTGGCGCTGGTATGACAGGCGGAGTTGCATTTGTTTATGATAAAAAACATGATTTTATCGAAAATGTAAATAGCGAACTCGTAGAAGCTGTGAGAATTGATACGGATGATGGAGACGAAGCAAGACATTATCTTAAACGTCTTTTAAAAGAGTATCTAGTTGAGACATCGAGTAAAAAAGCAAGAAAAATATTAGATAACTATAGACAAGATATTAGAGATTTCTGGTTAGTTCGTCCAAAAAATCTTAAAAAATTACCGTTGAACGCTGATAAAGGAGATTAATATGCAAGAATATTTAAATATAGGACGTACAGATCCTCAAAAACGTTTGGTTGTGGAGCGCGTAAGAGATTTTAAAGAGATTTATGAAGTTTTCGATAAAGACCGTGCGGCTTCTCAAAGTGAACGCTGTATTCAGTGCGGCGATCCATATTGTCTTAACAAATGCCCATTGCATAACTACATTCCACAGTGGCTTAAAAGTGTGGCTGAAAAAGATCTTGATTTTGCATTTCGTTTGGCAAATGAACCTTCTCCATTTCCAGAAGTAATGGGAAGAGTTTGTCCACATGACAGACTTTGTGAAGGAGACTGTACGTTAAATGACGGTCACGGTGCTATTACTATCGGTTCTGTTGAAACTTTTATCGTAGAAGAGGGATTTAAAAATGGTTTAAAACCGCAATTCCCTGGAATTATAAGCGATAAAAAAGTAGCGATTATAGGTTCTGGACCTGCTGGGCTCTCGTGTGCAACTTATCTTCTTCGTTCAGGTATAGCTGTGACGATGTATGAAAGAGGTGATAGAGCAGGCGGACTTTTAACGTATGGAATACCAAACTTTAAACTTGATAAGAAGATCATTGAACGTCGTGTAAAACTTCTTCAAGAAGCTGGTTTAGAACTTGTATTAAATACTGAAGTTGGACGTGATATCACTTTTGAAGAGATTGCAGATAAGCATGATGCGATGTTTATTGGTATAGGTGCGACGGTCGCTAAAAAGGCTGGAATCGCAGGAGAAAAAGCTCCAAACGTTTATAAAGCGATGGATTATTTAACAAATCTTCAGCGAAAAAATTTCAAGTTAACATATGAGAAAAAATTTGATTTTAAAGATCTTGACGTTGTAGTTGTCGGTGGTGGTGATACTGCTATGGACTGTCTGCGTACTGCAAAACGTGAGGGTGCAAGAAGTGTTACATGTTTGTATCGTCGTGATGCGCATAATATGCCTGGAAGCCAAAAAGAGTATAAAAATGCGATGGAAGAGGGTGTTGATTTTACATTTTGTGTTTCTCCAAAAGAGATCATTTTAAATGAATCAGGACGTGCTATTGCCGTAGAAGTTGTAAGAACAACTTTGGGTATTAAAGATGAGAGCGGACGTCAAAAGATGGAAGAGATCAAAGGTAGTGAGTACAGAGTGAGCGCTGATGTGATCATTATGTCTTTAGGTTTTGACCCTGCTACTCCATCATTCTTAGCTGAAAATGGTATAGAAACAAACTCTTGGGGTGGTGTTATAATCAATGAGCAAACGCATGAGACAACAACTGCCGGTGTTTACGCCGGTGGTGACTGTTTCCGTGGTGCTGATCTTGTTGTTACAGCTGCGTTTGATGGACGTGAAGCTGCTAGAAGTATAGTTAAATCACTTTTAGGATAAATGATAAATTTTAACTCCTTTATCAAAGATGCCCTTGAGGCATCTCTTGAAATACAAAAAAAACTGCAACAAAATTCCCCTTCCTTATATGAAAAACACACTATTGGTGCCGGTGGCGATATCAGTTATGGTGCCGATTTAGTTGCTGAAGAGATTTATGTAACTTTTTTAGGAAAATATGCCAAGATTGACTCTGAAGAATCTGGTGTGATTGGTGATGGAAAATATACTATTTATCTTGATCCGCTTGATGGAAGTGAAAATTTTAAGACCAATTTCCCCTATTATGGAGCCTCCATTGCTCTGTGTTTACAAGAGAAAACTCTTGTTGCAATCGTCATAAACCTTATCTCATCAGAAGTGTTTGTAAGAACAAAAAATGAGTTTTATAAAACCTATCTTAATGACTTTACATGCAAGCAAAGTGTGGCAGACAATAGTTCACTTTCTTCTGTGGGAATCGTTGAAAAAGCATACGATAATCCGCAAAAATTAGCTGTTTTAAAAGAAAATAGATTGAAGTTTAGATCACCTGGAGCAGTCGCTCTCTCTTTAGCTTATGCGTATTATGTGAATTATATGCTCTTTTTTGGTACAATTCGTGTTTATGATATGCAAGCCGGTCTTTATATATGCAAAGATTTACATATATATCAAGATGACGAGATGACCATAATTTCAAAAGACTCTGATCTATTTGACAAATTATGTAAATTATACAACAAGGAACAATTTTGAGTCTTTTTAATCTTTTTACTTCTAGTTCAAAAAAACAGCAGGCTACTAAAAGCGAAGCTCCTGCACACTGGATAAAGTGTACTTCATGCCAGTCTCTTATGTATTACAAAGAGATTGAAAATCAAAATTATGTATGTCCTAAATGTGGATTTCACTTAAGAATCGGTGTGAAAGAAAGAATTGCACTTTTGACTGATGAAAATAGTTTTGTAGAATTTGATGCAAATTTAACACCTATTGATCCTTTAAACTTTGTAGATAAAATAAGTTATGCAAAACGTGTAGAAGATGCATTTGCAAAAACTGGGCGTAAATCCTCTGTTATAAGCGGTGAGTGTAAAATTAATGAGCAAAGTGCACAATTAGTTGTATTTGATTTCTCATTTATGGGTGGGTCACTTGGATCGGTTGAGGGTGAGAAGATTGTTCGTGCAGTCAATCGTGCAATTGAAAAACGAGAAGGACTGATCATCGTGAGTGCTAGTGGTGGGGCAAGGATGCAAGAGAGTACATTTTCTTTGATGCAGATGAGTAAAACTTCAGCAGCACTTGCAAAACTCTCAGAACATAAACTTCCATATATTTCACTGCTTACTGATCCAACGATGGGTGGCGTTAGTGCTTCATTTGCTATGCTTGGCGATATCATAATGGCTGAACCTGGTGCACTTGTCGGTTTTGCAGGGCAAAGAGTTATTAAGCAGACGATAGGTTCAGATCTTCCTGAAGGCTTTCAAAGAGCGGAGTTTTTACTCGAAAAGGGCTCTATTGATATGGTTGTAAATAGAAATGACCTGAAGCAAACTTTGTCTGATCTCTTAAAGATGTTAGTAAATAAATAATATGCGACTTTACGCACTTTGCGATCAAGAGATGTTAGATAAGCACAATCTTTCTTTGGAGGATTTTGTTTTTCTAGCTAAAAAGTATGATGCAGAGGTGATTCAATATCGCAATAAAACTGCAGATATCTCCTTTATAAAACAACGATTAATCCTATTAAGACAACTTTTTGAAGGCTTTTTAATCGTAAATGATGCCTTTGAACTGAGTTCTTTTTGTGATGGTGTGCATATTGGTCAGGAAGATCTTTATAAGATTGATACTGATGCCAAAAAAGCAGTTAAGATTTTAAAAGAGGTTATAGGCAAAGACAAAATATTAGGTCTATCCACTCACAATAAAGATGAGATTTTACAAGCAAATGAGCTTGATCTGAACTACATAGGGCTTGGTGCTTATAGACCAACGACAACAAAAGATGTAGACAATATCTTAGGTGAGACTTTGGATGAGATAGCTTTTTTTTCAAAACATCCTGTTGCTGCAATTGGTGGCGTACGTTTAGATGACAGTTTTAAAAATGTGACTTATCATGTCATCGGCAGTGGACTTCTGTGAATATAGATATTATTTCTATTGCAAAAAAAGAGCGTTCGACTTATGATCCTTTGTACAAAGAATTAGAAAAAATGATATCTCGCTTTGCAAAAGTGCAAGATATTGAGCTATTTTCCAAAGAGATTACAAAGGCTCACAATATAGGAACTGATGCCTCAAAAGCCTCTTATACAAGGGCTTTTGAGCCATACGCAAACAACAGATATAGAGTTTCGTTACATCCTGATGGAAAATTAATCGACAGTTTTGAATTTAGTAAGCTTTTAGATGGTAAAATGTCAATTCAATTTTACATAGGTGGAGCTTACGGTCTTGAAGAGGAATTTTTAAATCGATCGGACAAGGTTATAAGTCTAGGTAAAATAACGATGAGCCACAAAATTGCAAAAGTTGTTCTATTGGAACAGATATACAGAGGTTTTTCAATTTTATCAAACCATCCATATCATAAATAGCGGGGTAGTACGTGAGACAAAGCGAACTTGATTTTTTCAAAGAAATACTTGAAGTACGTAAAGTACAGATTATAAGAAACATCACTGGTGTTCAAGAAGAGATGGGTCAACTCCGTCAAGAAGAACTGCATGATGATGCAGATTTTGCTGTAATGAGCAATAATAATCTGGTAGAAAATGCCATCAGTGAACAGCAAAGTAAAGAACTTCGTGAAATTGAAGTTTCTTTACATAAAATCACTCAAGGTGCGTATGGAAGATGTGAGATGTGTGAAGAACTTATCAGTATTCCTCGTCTTAAAGTGAAACCTCATGCAAAATATTGCATCGATTGCCGTGAGATCGCAGAGAAACAGAACTCAAAATTAGGAAATAGATAATGTATATTAAGCGCTACACAATATCAGTCATCCTCTTTGTTATTTTACTTGGATGGTATGTATATGGTTTTGTAACACAACAGAGTATTGAAATTGGATTTTTAGGGTTGAGTTTACCATCAATGCCAATTGCAGTTTTAGTTATCATTCCAGTTGTTTTGCTCTATATAGCAACTGTTTTTCATATGGCTTTTTATTCACTTCTTGGAAGTTTTAAAGTAAGAAAATATGAAAAAGATTTAGAAAAAATGATGATCTCTGTAGGTGATGCGCTTTTATGTAAAGAAAATCGCCATTTTGAGTTTAAAACTCCTAAATATAAGCAACTTGGAAAAGTTATGGATCATGTTTCAATGATCGCAGATGCTCAGATGCCTTCTATTGAAGATGAAAAACTTGCAAATGTATTAAGAGTCGTGAGTAGAGTGAAAAGCGGTGAAGTTGCAGATCTTAGAAAATTCAGTTTACCGACTGACAACGAACTTATGATTCACAATGATAAAAATAGATATGACGCTCATGAAATCTCAGCAGAGGATGTCCTCGGCAAAGCTGGAAGATACTCAAAAGAGCTTTGTATACGAGCTTATATAGATGCATCGAAAAAATCTGCATTTTCTGTGATAGAAAAAAATAAAGAGTTCATGAGTAAAGATGCACTCAATAATATTTTATCTCGTATCAATGCAGATCAAAACCAACTAGCACTTTCAAATGAGGCTCTTATCGAGCTTATAAGCATGCTAGAATTAAATGAAAAAGATTACATCAGTATCTCTCAAGCTCTTTCAAAAAGCATGATTCCAGAGCAAAGAATCAAACTCTTTGAACTTTTAAGTGAGAAAGATGATGTAGCAACGGGTGCATATTTGTATACATTGTATGATTTAGAGATGCAATATCATGCAAATGAGATCTTATCAAATACACAAGCGAATGAGTACCTTAATTTTAAAGCATACCGTGCTTTAAAAGAGTGCAATAGACATTATGATATTTCACTTTTTGTTTAGAGATTTTTTATCTCTAAACTCTCTCTTCTTATCTGAAATGCAGTTTATTTCAACTTCAAATAACTTTTCTGGAAAATTTTAAATGCAAAAAAAATTATCGTTTGATCAACCACTTTATGTTTTAGCTCCACTTGCTGGATACACAGATCTTCCATTTCGAAGTGTTGTTAAAAAGTTTGGTGCAGACTTGACAGTGAGTGAAATGATCAGCTCAAATGCTCTTACGCATGGTTCTCAAAAAAGTCTACATATGCTTGAAAAAAGTGATAATGAAGATCCTTACTCAGTTCAAATAGCAGGTGCAGAGGCAAGTGTCATAAAAGAGGCTGTAGAGGTTTTAAATGAGCAAAGCGGTATAGATATCATCGATCTTAACTGTGGGTGTCCTGTACCTAAGATAGTAGGTCATGGAAGCGGAAGTTCACTGCTACTAAATCTTCCTCTAATGGGTGAGATAATAAAAACTATAAAAGATACTTCAAACAAGTCGATGACTAGCGTGAAGATAAGACTTGGATATGAGAAGAAAAACCATATTGACATAGCAAAGATGGTCGAAGACAGCGGTGCTGATTTCATCGCTGTTCATGGAAGGACGCGTGCTGGAAGATTCAAGGCTGAAGTGGACTATGATGCCATTAGAGATATTAAAGAAGCTATCAAGATTCCAGTAATTGCAAACGGTGATATTGATTCTTTTGAAAAAGCGCAATGGGTACTTGAACATACAGGCGCAGATGGTGTGATGATAGGACGGGGAGCCGTTGGCGCACCGTGGATTTTTCATCAACTCAAAACGGGTTCAACAGAGATAGACAGGCTCTTAAAGCATGCAATCATCATGGAACATTTTGACAAGATGATAGATTTTTACGGTCCTCGCGGTGTTAGTATGTTTCGAAAACATACACATACCTATTCTAAAGGGTATCAGGGAGCTTCAGTGCTTAGAGATAAAGTGAATCGCATCGATGATGTGGCACAATACAGAGATGTAATCGATACATTCTTTTTGGAGAATGAGATTGTCGCAAGATAGACAGGGAACATAATGCTTGAAGCAACACAATCAATTTTAAATCTTTTAGAAGACGATATAGATGACAATGTTTTATATTACGAATACAACACAAGACATCTGTTTTCTCTCATAAAAGAGGGGGTTCCAGAAGATGACAACAGATACCTGAGTTCATTTAGATCTTTTGAGGGCGAAGTTTTTGAAAACTATATGTATGAGAAACTTTTAGCTTATGTAACAGTGCAAGATGAAGTTGATAAATTTGTTCTCAAAGGACATCATCAAAGTAAAGATAAAGCACTTCCAAATACCCTCTCTATCAGTGAAAAAGCGCAGATCGTTTATCGTACAAAAAGTAGAGAAATAGGCGAATTCGATGCATTGATCTTTACAAAAACTGAACTCTATTTTGTAGAGATGACGCTTGTGAAATCAGTACTCAAACTCAAAAAAAGACTTAGAAAGAAAAAAGCGCTTTTAGAGACGATCTTTCCACAATATATAGTCAAATCTCTCATTATTCTCAATGAAGGTGTGAGTGGAGTCAAACAGCTTCCAGACTATTGCAAGGTTTGGATTACAAAACCTTTTTCATCCCAGAAAGTTTTAGATTATCTCAAAGACCCAAAAGCTTACGATAAAAAGCCAAAAAAAGTTATAGAGAGTAAAAAACTTATCGAGGCTGAGCGTTTAAGAGTTACACCTTTTAAATACTATAATATTTTGTCATGGATTACAAAGTCTTTACGTCAAAACAGAGGTCAACTTATCAATATGAAGTTTTTACATGAACCATTGACTCAAAGATATCATGACCTTTATACAAAGATATATCTTGGATATATGAGTGCCTCAGAGTTTAAAAAGATTGTTTCTATAGATATTAAAGAAGATCAGCAAGTTGTTGTGGCATTAGAGAAGAAACACTCAGATGAAATTGTTGTAACGTATTATGTTCAATACAGCAGAAAGAAACTTGACTATGTCTCTTTTAATGATGAAGGTGTTTTGAGTGTCGAGAGAAAAGATCCGTTTGGGATTACTGTGACTGAGGTTTATCATATAACGAAGATGATGGATCAAAACTATGAACTCAGCGCAAATAATATTAAGACAATCAAAAAACTACTTTCTGAGAGTTTCAAAAAATCTTTACACCAAGAAAGCACTTCATACCCAAATGGTACTTCGCATGTAAGCAATTAAGCAGAGTTTTGAACCCTGCTTAAACCCTACTTCATAGCAAACTTATAATCTAACATCAACCAAGCAACTGTTTTGTCATTTGTGAATCCTGTTGCATCTCCACCTTTATAAAAGGCTCCTTTGACTAGACCTGTAAGATTATTGATTCCAGGGATTTTATTTCCATAAGAAACATCAAACTCTGAACCCAAGTCTTTTTTTGCGCCTGTTTGTGCATCAAATTTATGATGCAAAAAACGCACCAAACCGGCCACCCATCGCGTTTGTATCCGGCCACTAAAAACGCTCAATATCCGGCCAGTGTGACGGAGATGATTCGGCCACTTTTGAATAGTGAGCGCGATTTTATTTCTATTTAAGAATGGACGATGGGTTAAGAGATATTTTCTAAATTTATCTACACTTTGTGTATCTAATGCATAAGGTATAGAATGAGGATTTTATCTATGAAACAGGTTAGAGAAGTATTGAGATTGATTCCAGTTCCTGCACCATTGTAATTTGTATAACCAAAATTATTGACACTTGTTCCTTCTAAGTAAGCAGAAAGTCCATCAACTTGAAAAAGATCTGCACCTACACCTAAAGTTGTACGTGCAGTAATAGCATTTGCGGCATCTTTTCCATTATCTTTAATATCTGCATACTCATAACGAGGACGGATCTCACCACTGAACTTTACATTATTAAGGACATTGATCCCATCATCTGCACTCGCACATACACTCATTCCCCCCAGAATCAATGGCATAGTAGCCATAGAGAGTAACAATCTTTTCATTTCCTTTTTTACTTAATTTTACATAAACTATTTTTACAGCAAAAGTATATCATCTATTGTGTTGAGGATAATCAGCATATTGATTAAAATTTAATCAATATAAATCTTAACTTTACATTAATTAGTGATATAATTTCTGAATATTAACTATGAGGTGTAAGATGATTAAGTCAGTTTGCGGATATTGCGGTGTCGGATGCGGTTTGGAATATGATGAAAAAAGTTTGATAGGTGATGTGACATATCCTGTCAACTTTGGAAGTGTGTGTTCTAAAGGTGTTTCCGAGCTTGTAAGCATACAAACGCAAACAAGACTTTTGAGACCGATGATACGTGAGAGTATAGATGAAGATCTGCTTACATGTAAGTGGGAAGATGCCATTGAACTCATTGCACAAAAGATCAAGCAGACAACTAAAGAGAAAATAGGATTTTATCTCTCAGGTCAACTTCTTACTGAAGACTATTACATCGCTAACAAACTCGGCAAAGGGTTTATCGGCACGGGTAATGTTGACACAAATAGCCGTACATGTATGTCTAGTGCTGTTGTCGCATATAAAAAAAGTATCGGCGCTGATTTTGTTCCACTTCGCATGGATGATATCTTCAAATCCGATTTGCTGATTTTAGCTGGAGCTAACACTGCTGAAGCACATGTCGTGTTTCATAACCGTATCAAAAAAGCAAAGAAAGAGGGTTTGAAAGTAGTCGTCATCGATCCAAGAAACACAGATACTGCAAAAATCGCTGATATCTATCTGCCTATAAAAGTGGGAGGAGATATTGATTTTTTCAATCTGATTTCAAAGCGTCTTATAGATGAAGAGCTGTATAACAAAGAGTTTGTCGAAAATCATATCAATAACTTTGAACTTTTAAAAAATAAGTTCAAACGTGCAGCTGTGACAAAGATGCTAAAACGTACAGGGCTTAGCCAAGAGCAGTTTGATGAGTTTTTTGAGCTCTATAAAAAAAGTGAAAATATCATCACCGCATGGACGATGGGACTCAACCAATCCGTTCAAGGCGTGGATAAAAATCTCGCTCTTATTAATACGCATCTCTTAACTGGCAAAATATTTAAAGAGGGGAATGGTCCGCTTAGTCTTACAGGTCAGCCAAATGCGATGGGCGGACGTGAAGTCGGAGGACTTTCAACAACACTAGCTGTACATCTTGGATTTGATAAAGAGAGTATTAAAAAAGTAAGTAAGTTTTGGAAAAGTGAGAATGTAGCTACGAGTGCCGGACTTACCGCCACGCAGATGCTTGAAGCCAACCTTGATGTGCTTATCATCTGCCACACCGATCCGATCTATCATCTTCCAAACAGAAACAAGATGGAACAGCTTATCAAGAAAATCCCTTTCGTCGTAGAGATAAACGCATATGAAAACTCCGAGACATCGAAGTATGCACATGTAAGACTTCCGGCGTCTCCTTGGGGTGAAAAAGAGGGTACACAGACGAACTTGGACAGAACTATCACACGTCAAGAACGCCTCACACGCCAGTCTATAGATTCAAAAGCAGATTGGAAAATCTTTCAGCTTATCGCTCAGGAACTCGGATATAAAGAAGCTTTCGATTATCAAAATCCTAAAGAGATATTTGAGGAGTACCAAGAAATGACCAAGCTTAATGGTTATATGGATATTCACAAAGCTGATTATGATGAACTCTACAACAATGCATTTATTTGGGGACAGGAGATTAAAGGGTTTTTAACACCTGATAAAAAAGGGAATCTCTTTTATGTCGAAAACAAACTTTTAAGTGAAAAAACATCCTTAGAATATCCATTTATACTTTTAACAGGTAGAACACGAGATCAATGGCATAGCGGAACAAAAACAAATCTTCCGGCAACGCTTTTGAAGTTTAAAGAGTTGAACTTTTGTGAAATACATCCTAATGATGCACATAATCTTAATATCAAAGATGGAGATGCGATTAAAGTAGTTTCAAAACGTGGTGAGCTTATCACAAAAGCTCTTGTGACTGAGAGTATTAATGAAAAAAATATTTTTATTCCTATCAGCAACAGAGAAGTGAATTATCTTACTTTAGATCTGTGTGACGCGGAATCTATGCAACCAGATTACAATCATAGTGCCGTGAAAATTTTGAAAGTCTAAGGATAGCAATTTTCCTTTAAGAAAATTTGCTTTATACTGACTTGTAAATAAATTCAGGAGCCAGAATAATGAAGCAGTATGAGACGTATAAGTGTAGTGTTTGCGGAAATGAAGTCGAAGTACAACATGTAGGAGGTGGCACGCTCGTATGTTGTGGGAAGCATATGGATTGTATCACTGAAAATTTGACGGCTGTAAACCTTATGAAAGCGTTCGCCGGTGAATCTCAGGCTCGTAATAAGTATGAGTTTTTTGGAGATTTAGCGCGTGAGGCTGGCTGGCATGCGATCGCTGAGCATTTTGCAGAAGCTGCGATGAATGAAAAGTATCATGCAAAAGCTGAATACATGGCTTACAATAAACTCGTTTACGGCATAGAGATGCATGAGACACTTAAAAATCTTGATACGGCGATTACTGGTGAAAACTATGAACATACCCAAATGTATCCAAACTTTGCGGCAATCGCCGAAGAGGAAGGGCATAAAGATATCGCTCGCTTACTCAAAGCCATTGCAAAAGTGGAAGTGGAACATGAGCGAGAATATGCACAACTCAAAAAACTTCTTGTTGATGAGGGATTTTTTAACTCTGATGAGGATGAATATTGGGTTTGTGAAGTATGTGGACACGTCCATAGAGGAAAAAAACCGCCAAAAGCCTGTCCACTTTGTAAAGTAGGACAAGAGTATTTTAAACGTGAACATCTAAATTAAATAAACTTTTTACAAGGAGAATATTATGGCTAAAAGAGGAATATCGATCCTAAAAGGGATCGAAGCAGAGACAGTTACGACACTTTTAAATAAAGCTTATGCAGATGAATGGCTTGCGTATTATCAGTACTTTATTGAATCTAAAGTAGTGAAGGGGATCATGAAAGATGCGGCTATTACAGAACTTACCCAACATGCGGCTGATGAACTTCGTCATGCAACACTGATATGTGGACGAATTATACAGCTTGGTGGGACACCATTACTTAGTCCAAAAGATTGGTTTACACATACAACCTGTGGCTATGGTGCTCCAGAAAACCCAGATGTACTCTCAATCTTAGAACAGGCTATTAAGGGAGAGCAGTGTGCGATTAGCACATATAATGAAGTACTTAATATCACAAGAGAGAAAGATATCATTACTTATGATATGGTTTCTACGATCTTGGCTGATGAGGTAGAACATGAAGAGGATCTGCAAGCGCTCTACGATGATATTCATGAGTTTATAGCGGAGATTAAAAAAAATATCCAGTAGAGGTACCTTTTTAGGTACTTTTGAATCAAACCCTAACCTTTTAAGGAAGAATCCATGTTTGATAATAAAGAATTTATGCAACAAACTTCAGGTGGTGGCACATCAAATCAAGATTGGTGGCCGAACCAGTTAAAACTTGATATTTTACACCAACACTCTTCTGCTTCAAATCCTATGGACAATAATTTTAACTATGCAAAAGAATTTAAAACTCTTGATCTAAAAACTGTGAAAAAAGATCTTATTGAGGTTATGACTACATCTCAGGATTGGTGGCCGGCAGATTTTGGTCATTATGGACCATTTTTTATTCGCATGGCGTGGCATAGTGCTGGGACATATCGTACCGGTGATGGACGTGGCGGCGCAGGGAATGGAAATCAACGTTTTGCTCCTCTAAACAGTTGGCCCGATAATGTCAATCTTGACAAAGCACGGAGATTGATTTGGCCAGTCAAGCAAAAATATGGTAGAAAAATCTCTTGGGCTGATTTGATGATACTTGCGGGTAATACGGCGTTGGAATCGATGGGCTTTAAAACTTTCGGTTTTGCTGGCGGACGTGAGGATATCTGGGAAGCTCAAAAAGATATTTACTGGGGAAGTGAGGGAAAATGGCTGGAAGACAAACGTTTTTCTCAAGAACATAGTGAACTTGAAAATCCTCTCGCGGCAGTTCAGATGGGACTTATCTATGTAAATCCTGAAGGTCCAAACGGCAAGCCTGATCCTATAGCGGCGGCCAAAGATATTCGTGAAACATTTGCAAGAATGGCGATGAATGACGAGGAAACAGTTGCTCTTATCGCCGGTGGTCACTCTTTTGGAAAAACACATGGTGCAGGTCCTGCATCTCATGTGGGTCCTGAACCTGAAGCCGCCGGTATCGAAGAACAGGGACTTGGATGGAAAAGCAGTTTTGGCTCAGGCAAAGGTGCAGATGCAATAGGTAGTGGTCTTGAAGTCACATGGACATCAACACCGACGAAGTGGAGCAGTAACTTCTTGTGGAACCTTTTTGGCTACGACTGGGAACTCACCAAAAGTCCAGCTGGTGCGTATCAGTGGATACCAAAAAACGGCGCTGGTGCAGATACTGTCCCTGATGCTCACATCTCAGGTAAACGTCACGCTCCGACTATGATGACTACCGATCTTTCTTTGCGTTTTGATCTTGAATATGAAAAAATAGCAAGACGTTTTTTTGAAAATCCAGATCAGTTCCAAGAGGTATTCGCTCGTGCTTGGTTTAAGCTGACTCACCGTGATATGGGACCTAACTCTCGTTACCTTGGATCTGAAGTTCCTGATGAAGAACTCATCTGGCAAGATCCGATTCCAGTGGTTGATCATAAGTTGATTGATGATCAAGATGTAGCCACCCTGAAGGCAAAAATCCTTGACTCTGGACTCTCTGTATCAGAATTGGTTTCAACTGCTTGGGCATCTGCTTCCACTTTCCGAGGATCAGATAAACGTGGCGGGGCAAATGGTGCGCGTATCCGTCTCTCGCCGCAAAAAGATTGGGAAGTAAATCAACCAAAACAACTCGCTAAAGTGCTTGAAGAACTTGAAAATATCCAAGCTGAGTTCAACAATGCCCAGTCTGATGCAAAGAAAGTTTCTCTCGCCGATTTGATTGTTTTGGCAGGTTGTGTAGGTGTTGAAAAGGCGGCAAAAAATGCTGGATATACAGTCACAGTTCCTTTTGTAGCAGGTCGAATGGATGCATCGCAAGAACAAACTGATGTTATATCGTTTGCTGTGTTAGAGCCTGTTGCAGATGGATTTCGTAATTATCAAAAAACTCAGTACTCTGTTTTACCAGAGGAACTATTGGTAGATAGAGCACAATTGCTGACACTAACTGCACCCGAGATGACGGTCTTAATCGGGGGTATGCGTGTTTTAAATACTAACGTTGGCCAAACACAGCATGGTGTATTTACGAAGAAGACAGAATCGCTTTCAAACGACTTTTTTGTAAATCTGCTTGATATGGGTACAGAGTGGAAAGTAGTATCAGAAAATAAAGATCTATTTGAAGGGAATGATCGTAAAACTAGTGAAATTAAGTGGAGTGCAACTCGGATAGATTTGATCTTCGGTTCAAATTCTCAGTTGCGTGCTTTGGCTGAAGTTTATGGAAGTTTTGATGGAGAAGAGTATTTTATCCACGACTTTGTAGATGCATGGACTAAAGTTATGAATTTAGATCGTTTTGATCTAGCTTAGTAGCTTTTTGAATCATCAAGCCATCCATAACAAATGGATGGCGAATTGAGGGATTTTTAT
>JAVHRU010000012.1:0-5407 GCA_036171835.1 Sulfurimonadaceae bacterium
AATAAATAGAGATGAGATCAGCTCATATGAAGTGTTTGCAAATCTCCCGATGGATCTTCTAGGAACTATAGAACAGCAGATCATCGAGTACTGGTGGAGTGCAAATGAGGAAGAAAACGGTAAAAAACTTGCTCTTGTGCAAATACAAGAAGCGCTTAGTTTTTAAACTCTATAAACCTACAATGATATTATTATATGGGATTGAGGCATAAGCCTTTTCTCCTACATGTAAGCTTTTATCTTCATTTTGTAAAAGTGCTACAAGAAATGTTTTTTCATCAATACGAAGAGACACTTCTGTGTTCTCATCTCTAGTTTCAACAGACTCGAGAACTCCTTCTAAAACATTTATATTTGCACTTTCTTGTAAAGGTTTTGAGGAGATTTTTATATCGCTGGATTTGATGATTGCATAGATATCACTACCTGTTTGTAAGTTCATATTTGTAACTGACTTCGATGTTATCGTAGAGATAATCTTTGTTTTTCCCGATAAAAGGATACTCACAACTCCTCTGAGATTATGAAGCTCAATATCTGCGATAACTGATGGAATTTGATTTCTTGCACTTGTAGTGAGAAAAGTTCTATTGAGAATATTTGCCAAAAGTTCAGGTTTATCTCCAGCTTCAGAAAAACGGTTGATAAACTGACGGTGGAGTTCAGCAAGTCGTTCATAGGTTTTGATCAGTTCTTTCCCATACGACGTCAGAGTAGTCCCGCCTCCACCTTTTCCGCCCGTTTGTCGCTCCAAGATAGGCTCATCAGCAAGAAGATTCATACTGTTCATGCGCTCCCATGCTGCTTTGTAACTCATCTTCATCTCTTTTGCAGCAGCGTTCATAGAACCTCTTTTTTCTATCATATGCAACAGCTCTATTTTTCCCGGACCAAGAAAATTTTTTCCATTTTTTGTGAGCCAAAAACGACCGTCAATTCTCATTTACCTATCCTTTTAGCTATTTAATAGTGATTCAAACTCTTGTGCTGGTACAGGCTTGCTTTTAAAATATCCCTGATACATAGTGCAACCTTTTTCTCTTAAAAACTCTAACTGTTCAATGTGTTCAACACCCTCGGCGAGTACCTGAAATCCAAGAGCCTGCCCCATAGCAATGATAGCAGTTACTATTGCCATATCATCCACTTCATAAGGGATATCATCGACAAAACTTTTATCAATTTTGAGGACATCTATCGGAAAGCGTTTAAGATAACTGAGCGATGAATACCCTGTACCAAAATCATCAATAGCAAGTCTTATACCCTTAGCTCTGAGACTATGGAGCATCTCTATCGTCTCCTCTTCTCTTTGCATCAATGCGCTTTCTGTGAGTTCAAGTTCTAATCTTTTTGCATCATATCCACTCTTTTTAAGTGCATTTTCTACAATGAGCAAAACATCTGTATAGCGTACCTGATGTGCTGAAAGATTTACAGCCAATGTCAGACGATGGCCAAGATCAAGCCAAATTTTACCCTGTCTGCATGTTTCATTTAAAACCCATTCCCCAATTTCGCTGATAAGACCGGTATCTTCAGCGATGGGGATAAATTCTACAGGAGAGACTATTCCGCGCTCGGGATGATTCCAACGTATAAGCGCTTCTGCGCCTACAATTCGACCAGATGCAATATGCACTTGAGGCTGATAATAAACTTCAAACTCATTATTTGCTATAGCGTGGCGTAGTTGTCTTTCACATTCAAGTCGCTTTCTAGAGAGCTGTGTCAATTCATCTGTATAGTAGCGATAGGTTCCTCTCCCCTCTGCTTTGGATTTATATAAAGCCGCATCGGCATATTGCATTAATGTAGAGGCATCTTCAGCATTATCTGGAAATAGGACGATCCCAACACTTGAACCAATATGGACAGATACTCCACCTGAGAGTTTATAATCCATCGATAAACACTCTATCATCTCCTGTGCTAAACGTCCTGCATCCTCAGGATGGGCAATGTTTTGAAGCACTATCGCAAACTCGTCGCCACCTAAACGACTGATAACATCTCCCTCTCGAAGACGAGCGGAAAATCTCTTAGCAACTAGTTGCAAAAGTTCATCGCCAGCACTGTGACCATAACTGTCATTGATATCTTTAAAACGATCCAAGTCAAACATAAGTAATGCTATCTGGCTGTTTGTACGTTGTGCATGTTGAATGCTCTTTTGTAGATGTGATACCATTAAAGAGCGGTTTGCCAAACCTGTCAATGAATCATAATTTGCTAAAGTCTCAAGACGCTGTTCATAGAGCTTTCTTTGCGTTATCTCCTGAACTGTTCCAAGTGCATAAATCAGTTCTCCTGAATCATCAAGTTCAAACTTTGCAAACTCATGTACCCACTTGACCTCTCCGTTGACAAGGATTCTATGCTCTATATCGTATGCTTTTTCTTCTAAAGCCACTTTCCATGTTTCGTCAAGTTTCTCAATATCTTCGGGATAAACATATTGAAAAAATGATTCATAGGTGATAATGGTTGCGATCTCTACACCAAAGATACGATAAGTCTCATCCGACCATTGTAAAGTATTATTTTTAAAATCGTATTTCCAACTACCTATATGCGCTAAAGCTTGAGCGGTATTGAGATTTTCATCTTTGAGTTGTAGCTCTTTCTCTTTTGCTTTTCTCTCACTAATATCACGATAGATTGCCATCAAATAGTCTATATTTGAAATCTTCACAGCAACAACACTAACAAAAATATCAATTATTCTTCCATCCTTTGTACGATGGAGAGTTTCAAAATTATCAAATCCATTTTCTAAGATCTGTTTTTCGTGTTTGAGTATCTCTTCTGGTAACCTTTTTATTGCATAATCTGCGATTGTCAACTCAGCAAACTCTTCAGCTGTATACCCAAGATGATTATGTGCAGCAGTATTAAACTCTACGGCTTTAAGAGTTTGAGTATCAATAAGAACTGCTCCATCAGGAATCGCTTCAAACAATTTTTGATATTTAAGTTTACTTGATTCAATAAGATTTTTTTCGTAGCTCAGTTCTTTTCTTATCTCTTCAAGATCTTGAATCTTATCATTTTTATTGTCGATGAGCTGAACTAAAAAATCAAAATAACTTCCATGTACAGCATGTAAAATATCATGACGGCTCAAAGAACCTAAAAACTCCTGATTTTGATCTACAACGATAAGCTGATGCACACTGTGTTGTACCATTAGAGCAGTCGCTTCATATAAAGAAAGATCTTTTTTTACAATCTCAAAACTTTTATGTGCTAGACTTAAAGCGCTATTATCTTGTGACTCTTGCATATTTATACAAAAATATGCAATATCACGCTCTGTCACAACGCCTACAGGTTCTATTCCATCTACCAATACAGCATAATCGGATTTATGATCTTTCATCAAAGACGCAGTTTCTATGATAGAGGTTTCAAAGGGGATAAGGAGTGGTAATTTACTTATGACATCTGCAACCACTTTCACTTTACTGAGCTCTTCAAAACCCATATGACGAAGAAAATCACCTTCAGTGACAATGCCAACAAAACTCTTTGTCTCATCTATAACGACTAAATGACGATATTCTTTCTCTTCCATAATCATATAAGCATCATGAAGATGAACAGAATCTTCTATACAAAAAGGGCTTTGACTCATAACAGCATTTAATGGAGTATTGATATCGAGATTGTCAGAAACAACACGAAGTGCATCATGTTCAGTAAAGATACCTATGGGCATCTCTTGTTTATTGACGATAATAACAGAACTAATTTTGTACTCCGCCATCGCCCGCAAAGCTTGAGAAAGAGTCTGAGTCGCGTAAAAACTTATTTTAAAAGAGGAGACAATCGATTTTAAAGTCATAAATTCCAATATGAAGCCTTATATATGATAACTAAGGTTTATTATAGCAAAGAGTTCCAAAAAAATAACACTATTTAACCTTTCAAAAGTGTGATTTTTTCCTCACGTGAAAGTTTTTTGATAGCATATTCTCGCTTACATGCACTGCTTCTGTCTTCTGCTTCTTCTACATGTAAGAGTTTTACAGGTCGTCTTGCTCTGGTATATTTTGCACCTTTTGTAGAATTATTATGCTCATCAAGGCGTTTGTTTACGTCTTTTGCTATACCAGTATATAAAGTTTGGTCACTACATTCTAAAATATAAACAAAATAGGACACAGGCCAACCTTACAGGAATAAGAATATTTTCGCAAATCATAACCAAAGAATAAGAAAAAAAATGAAAAGGCGATCTAAAATAATATATAAATTTTCTCTAATATTCATCGCCTTCTTTCTTAGCGCTAGCCAAGATGAAAAGCCACAAAATCCCAAAAGCCATCAAATTTCTAGTTGATTATGTCATAAATCCAAATGAAAGCAATTACCTTATTTTTTCAATAAATGCACTATGATGCGTAAAACAATTTGGGAGAAGCTCTTTGATTCAAATCAGTGAACATGTATTTTGTGATGATTTCATACAAGAGTGCTACATGGAAAGCCGTTTTTTTCCAAATCCCTATCTTGATTATCCCTTCTTAATTATAGAAAACTTTTTAACTGAGGAGCAGTGTAACCTTGTCGTTACTGAAATTCAGCATAGTTCAAATGCCGCTCAGGCGATGGTTAAATCAAAAATTTTAAATAGTGTTGTTGTTCCAAGCCTCCAGACAGAGATACGCAAAACCACTCTTTATAAACTTCCAGAATATCTAGAATCCATATACCAAGAGAATTTTATAAAACACCAAAATAAAATAGAAAACACATTTTCTATGGCACTTACAACAGCAACACAGATTCAAGCACTTGAATATAAAGAAGGCGATTTTTATATTAAACATGCCGATGACTCCAATGAGCTCTTAGATAAAGAGAAAAATACGGTTGGTTTTGTATGTGTCGCTCCACAAAGAAAACTCACGACAGTTTTATTTGTCTCTTCACATGAAACAAAGAAAACTGACACTACCCTTCATAGTTTTAACGGCGGTGAACTCATTTTTAATTATCTTTACGATAAAGATGCAAATCAAGTCACCTTCCAACCAAAAGCCGGCACAATGGTTGTTTTCCCAAGCAATCCCTGCTTTAGTCATGAAGTTTTACCCGTGAAATCCGGGTATAGAGCAACATTAGTTCAATGGCATAATAGTATTAGCTAATTTTGACGATAAAATAATGAAAAATTAAGTATAATTCCACCATGAACGATAAAGAACAACTAATTCAAGATATACAAAATCTTCTTAACAGTTACGTTGGTATTAAAAAAACAGATATCAATCCCTCTTTACTTGAATTTATGGACGAAGGAACACTTAAAAATATCATCTCTGATCTGCTTTATCAAAAAGAGCAGGAAAAAGATGTTGACTTAGAGTGGCTCGAACAATTCAAAAAATATATTTCTTAA
>JAVHRU010000013.1:0-5400 GCA_036171835.1 Sulfurimonadaceae bacterium
TATATGTATCTATCTTATAAAAAACAAGCCCTTAGAAGTCAAGGCGAAGTTTAATGAATACGAAGTCGGTGAGATATGCATATCTTCTATTACAGTTTCAGAGCTGTATTACGGTGCTGAAAAGAGCCAGTTTCAAGACAAAAATAAAAAAGCTCTTTCCCTGTTTTTAGCACCTCTGATTATCGTTGATTATGATGAGAAAGCCTCTTTAGAATATGGCAAGATCCGATCAACTCTAGAATCAAACGGAAGAGTGATAGGTTCACTTGATATGCTTATCGCAGCTCACGCAAAATCACTAAATGTAAAATTGATAACAAATAATATAAAAGAGTTTCAAAGAGTGAATGGTCTAAATCTGGAGAATTGGATATCAAGTTAATAATCGAACAACTGGCGATTTAGTCGTTACGATGATGAAAAATTCTGAGAAAGATTTTTCTCTAAATTCAATCATTATTAAAACAGGTATTATTGAAATCAATCAATAGGATTGAGTAAACTTTTAGCTAGCCACTCCATAACTCATCATATATCTATTTCTTCCGCTCTCTTTGGCTTCATAGAGCTTTTTATCTGCTTGTTTTAAAAGATCCTCTTCATCTAAAGTTTCATCTGCGACACATGAGACGACCCCGATAGAAATAGTAAGATATGTGCTTGCTTTGTTTCCTGCATGTTGGATCTTTAGTTCTTCAAGTGTATTGCATATTTTGCTTGCGAGGGTTTGGGCATCTTGTGCACCGGTATCGGTTAGAAATACACCAAACTCTTCACCTCCGAGTCTGAAGACAAAGTCACCTGGGCGCTTGAGTACGGAGCGTAAACTCTTTGCTACATGTATAAGTGCTTTGTCCCCTTCAATATGCCCGTAAGTATCATTATATTGCTTGAAAAAATCTACATCGAGCATCATAAATGTGATCTCGCTTTTTGCTCTTTTTGCTCGTTTTATCTCTCTATCTAGGACAATGTTAAAGTAGCGTCTGTTATAAAGATTTGTGAGTGAGTCTGTATAGGAAGCATTTTCAAGTTTTTTATTTGCTATTTGGAGTTTTTTTGAAACACTTTCTAGATCTGATTGGTCTTTTTGGATACTTCTAAAAACAATAAATAAAATGAGAAGGACACCACCGCTGACTAAAATGAGGATAAGTCCAAGTTTGATCTGAGTTTCATGGTAGGAATTGATGAGTTCTTCTCTTTGGTATTGCGCCCGCTGGATCTCATACGATCTGAGTTGGGCTATTATCGTGTGAATATGCTCAATGTGAGAATTTAAGGTTTGAATTGAAAGATCACCCATATTACAGCCATTTTGACATGTCTGATGAACCTGGCCTAAAAAGAATTTAGTATCAGTGATCTCTTTTGTAGCGTAGGTAACAAATGGACGTTCTTTTAGAGTTTTGTAATGGTTGTGATAATCACTCCATTGTTTGTCGATTTTTGTAAGGGCATTATCGACGGCGTCTATCGCTTCTTGTGAGCTTAATAGATTCTCTTTTGCAAGGGTGAGATTTCTCTGAATATCTACATCATAAGCATTTAAGATCTCATCAAGAGTAACAACTGTGATAAAAGAACCAAAATAAAGAGCATCAATCTTTTTCTTCATAGAGATAAGATTGAGTGTTCCAAGCACACCTATGGTGAAAAGACCAAGTGTGATGAGGATGAAGAGGAAAAAGAGCTTACTTTTAAGGCGCAAGGCATCTATAAATTTCAAATATGTCCCTTATCTCTATCTTCTATTGTATCAGAGAAGACAGCAAGTTTTATGCCAATAGAGCTGTAATAACTATTTTTTGTATGAAATAATCGGGAGTTTTTTACCCATAACGTACATCATGCCGCCGTTCATGTCATAAACATTGTAACCCAACTTTTGCGATAAAAATGATGAGACCATTTTTGTTCTACTTCCAGTATGGCAGATAAGAGCGAATGGTTTTTTTACATCCACTTTCGCTGAGAGTTCTTTGAGAAAAAGAGGGATATTATATCCTCCTTTTTCATCAAAAAAAGTGATAGGAATGGCACCTTTAAGAATTCCTGTTTCCTTCCATTCTCCCTCTGTTCGTATATCTACGATTGGAATTTTTTTACTTAAAAAGGCAGTATCTGGATAAATATTTGTTACTTCTGCAAACAAAGATGTAACAACGAAAGCAAGTAAGAGGAGAAGTTTTTTCATATAATGTGTCCCGTGAGTATTTAGTATATAATTATACTTTCATAAACTAATAATCAGGTAAATAATGTCAAATAAAATAGACTCCGCTGTAAGGTTGAAATATATTCGTGTTCTTGAGAGATTTTTGAGAAGTGTTATCTCTTATCTTTCTATCCCTGAGGGCATTACTAAAGAGGGATATAACAAAAAGATAGAAAATAATCTCAAATATTTCCAAAAAACTCAAAGTGTCGCTTTATATAAGGGTGAGTTTAGTGATATGGAATCTTTAGTCAAAGAGATCATTGCAAAAGCAGGCAGTGATGATCTGATTGAAGATATAAAATGTGATATCCTTTATAAATCAAATAAACTTGAAAAAACTAAAAATAATAGAAAATATAAAAAAGATAAACATAAAGCCGAAAAATTTAATGAGTGGTAGTTTTTGAGTATAGATTTATAAGAAGATATGATAGAATAAACCGATAAATATTTGGATGAGGAAGAGTAAGATGGAGTTTTTTAAGAATACGAGTATCCATAAGAAGATGAATTATCTTCTTATATTTGTTACAGTGTCAATATTTGCGGGATCGGTTTTTGTCTATTTAGTACTAAGTAAACTGGATTCTCAGTTTAGTGATCTAAAAGCTAAATATGTGGCAGGTGAGATGTATACGCTCTCTATCGAAGCAGATATGAACTATGTGAGTAGACTTGACAGAGATATTATGCTTGGCGGTGACTATGATAAAGATATAGAAAAAATATCTCAAAGAGTCGCAAAAGTTTCTGAAAGTTTTCAAAAGTTAAAAGAAACAGCTGTAGATGATAATGAGCGTAAGCTAGTAGAAGATTCACAAAACTCAGCAATGTTTTTTTTAAATAATGCATTTACACTCATGAAATCATTAACGCCAAAACAGATTAGTGAAGACAAAGATGGACTATATAAAAACTATAAAGCTACTCTGACTCCTCCTGCTGAAGCATCAAGAGCGAAATTTGCAAAAGTGATCGAGCTTAAACATAACGCTCTTGAAAGTGCAGTCAATGATATGTCCCAGCGCACTTCAATCTACAAATATGCTGCGCTAATACTTGGATTTTCTATTGGTATTATGGTCTTGATCTTTTCTCAAGTGCTCGTGGGTTCTATAGTAAAAGTTATTAAAAATTTTACAGATATGATGAAGCATGCAGCAGAGGGTAACCTTCAGCATCATGGAATTGAAAAGAATGAGCACACAGAATTTGGTGTTATGGGAATTGCTTTATCGTCATTGCTTGATCAGATTGAAGATTTTGTAAATCAGATCAATCATTCTATTTCCAAAGCATCTAAAGGTGATTTTAACGTTGAGATCCATTCTAATGCTATGAAAGGTGAGTTTGTGACAGCAATCACTCTTGTAAAAGGGAGCATAGATTCTATGCAAGCACAAGAGAGCAAAAAACAACAAGACAGTTTCAATGCAGAGATAAGCCAATTAAGTATGGGTGTCACAGAAAGTATGACTTTGATTCAAGAGGATCTGGCAAAAAATATAGAAGCTTTAAAAGGTGTTACAAACGCAACAAAATCTGCTGAATCTCAGGCTACCGATTCTAAAAAAAGTATTGATATTATTGTCGGTGAACTTGAATCACTGAAAGATCAAGTGGGCGTGAATACTCAAGCGATAGATGATCTTGCGACTCAGGCAGAAAATATCACATCAGTCATAGAGCTCATCACAGATATCGCAGATCAGACCAATCTTCTTGCACTTAATGCAGCCATAGAAGCAGCACGTGCGGGAGAACATGGCCGAGGTTTCGCCGTCGTTGCTGATGAGGTCAGAAAGCTGGCTGAACGTACACATAAAGCGACCGGCGAGATATCAGTTTCCATAAAAACTCTGCAACAGGGAATGAGCGATATTCAGATGAGCAGTGAAGCTATGAACAGCGTCGTTGAAGAGTCAACGGAGAGGATTTATAAGTTTGAAGAGATATTGACACAGCTTAGTAAAAACTCTTCTGGTATCGTAAAATCTTCTTATGGGATGGAAAACAGTATCTTTATTGTCCTTGCTAAAATGGATCATATTTTATATAAAGCAAGAGCATATAACAGTATTGTCACAGCAAAACAGGTTCTTGCAGTTGTTGATCATCATGGATGTCGCTTAGGTAAATGGTATGATGGTGAGGGGAAAGAGAGATTTGGAACTACTTCTACATATTCACAATTCACATCACCTCATGCAACAGTCCATAAAAATGCAAATACGAATATGAAGTTTTTAGATGCTTCAAATCCTACGGCAAATATCTTAGTACATAGAACAGAGATATTTAATAATTTTCAAGAAATGGAAAATGCAAGTAAAGAGTTGTTTGCTTTGATGGATAATATGCTTCGCGAGAGTGCAAGACCAGACAGTTAGAGAGTTTTTTCTCTATCTGTTTCCTGCGTTTACTGCAAGTTGTGCCATTTTCTGAAAATGTTCCTGCACACTTTTTTCTTCCATGATAGTTACATCGAGAGTATTTAAAAAGTAATTTTGTGTTTTTTCATCTGCCATATTAAAGGTGTAGATAACCCATTCATAGCTTACATGTAAGGGTTTTCCATTGTCAGTGACTTCAAAGACTTTATAGAGATTGATATCTTCAGTAGCAAGTGCGTTGAGAGATTTTTTGTAAAACATATTTACATCATAGTTTATGAGCGCTTCTAATTGTTCAAGACCAATCTTGACATCTGTCTCTTCAAAACCATTTTGTCCGATAATGAGTGATGTTCCTAAAAAAAGCTGTTCACCGATAAAGTAGGGAGTCTGAGTTGAGATAAGAGCATTCGCATCCGTATAGATAATATGTTCATTTAAAGCTTGAGAATTGTCTACAAGAATAGAGTTGAAAAAAGTGTAGATACTATTGACTTGTCCGTCGAAATCGTGATTAGTGGTAATCATTTTAGTTTGTGGATTTATGGAATATGTTTTCATAAGAATGTTTTCTTTGTGAGTAAAGTGGTGAGACTCCAAAGGGAGAGTTACCCTAGTGTGTTAATCCCTATCTAAGGGCCCTTAGTTGAGTATTATTATACACAAGTCTCGTAAATCAAATTTAATGTATGGATTCTACTACATTTAGGCTCTCTAGTCAAGCATATCTTGCAAGATAATACTCTGTTGATATCCGTATTGTCTAATGTGACAAACAGAGTAAAA
>JAVHRU010000014.1:0-5399 GCA_036171835.1 Sulfurimonadaceae bacterium
ATTTGAAATATCAAACCCTTTTTCAGCCATTGCACGAACAACGTATGGATTCAAAGCACCAGGCGTAATTCCTGCACTTTCTGCAATATCACCATCGGGTGCGTATTGATTAAAAAAGGCTTCTGCCATTTGACTTCTTGCACTGTTGTGAATACAAACAAATAAAACTTTTAACATATGATCTCCTTGAGTAGTTTAATGTCATATAATAACTTCCATATTTATGATTTTTTTCTATAACTCTTACAACACTATAACAAAATAAATCTATTAAATCAATATATCTTGATATATTGTAATAAAACTGTTATAATTGCTTAAAAGGAATAAATTATGAAGCGTCTACACATACATATTAGTGTCAAAAATCTTCAAGAAAGCCGTCATTTTTATACTGCATTATTTGGCAGCGAACCTACAAAAATTAAAGATGATTACTTACAATGGATACTGGATGATCCCTATATCAATTTTGCAATTTCTCTTGGGCATGCAGAACTTGGATTAAATCATTTAGGAATTCAAGTGGAGAGTGATGATGCGCTTGAAGGTATAGAGAATAGACTCAAAGATGCAAATATTCGCGGTGAAAAACAAGATGAAGCACAATGTTGCTATGCACAAAGTAAAAAATACTGGATTGAAGATCCTCAGCATGTTATCTGGGAGAACTATCATACTTCAGAGCAGATAGAAGTGTTTGGCGGAGATAACTTTACCGGAGGGACAGGATGTTGTAAGCCAAGTTTTTCTGCTAATAGTAAATGGTCTACCGGCGGAACTTGTTCATAACTTATGGAAATATTTTTAAAAATCACCTCAACACTTATTAAATTATTTAAAAATGGAGATTGTAAATTATGAAAAATGTTCTTATCCTTTGTACGGGAAATAGCTGCAGATCTATTATGGCTGAAGCGCTTATCAATGCTAAAATGGGAGATTGCGTTTATGCTCAAAGCTCAGGTGTTAAGGCTAGCGGTAAGGTAAATCCTTATGCTCAAGAACTTTTGACATCTAAAGGATATTGGAAAGATGTGTATCACTCCAAAGTGATCGATACTGTTCTTGATACACCTTTTGATCTTGTCGTCACCGTCTGCGATCATGCACATGAAACTTGTCCTATGTTTCCTAAAGCAATCAAGACAATCCACGTCGCTTTTGAAGACCCAAGCGGCAAAATAGTAGATGAATATGCAAAAACACTTGATCTTATCGAAGAAACTCTCTTGCCGATTATTAAAACGGAACTCTGCGACTAATGTGGCAAAGCGCCGTTGATAGAATTGTTTATGACCAATTAGGGATGGTGCATGGTGAAAAATTTGCCGATGCGCTAAATTTTTTCATTTATGACAGTGTTAAAATTGTTTTTTTACTTGTAACGATTATTTTCTCATCACCTTTTTGCGCTCGTTTATGAATGCAGAAAAAGTACGGGCGTATCTGAGTAAAAAGCATCCTCTCAGCGCTCATGTTTTTGCTGCACTTTTTGGGATCATCACTCCGTTTTGTTCATGTTCGGCAATACCGCTCTTCTTGGGATTTTTACAGGCTCGTATTTCCCTTGGGATCACATTTAGTTATCTCATTAGCGCTCCGATGAACAATGAGATTGCCATTGCGATGCTTTTTGCACTTTTTGGATGGAAAATAACTGCTATTTATATCGGATTTGGTCTTCTTGTTGCAATCATCGGAGGCTTTGTTATAGGACATATGAATATGGAGCAATATATTCTTATCCCCGTGAAGCCGATCGAGGGAGAAATAGAAGTTCCAAAAGAGGAGCAAATTAGTTTAAAACATCGTTCACTTCAAGCATGGGAATATACTTACGATTTGATTTTAAAAGTCCTTCCCTATGTATTTCTTGGAGTTGGTCTTGGGGCATTTATCCATGGTTATGTCCCGCAAGAGTTCATCATCGCTTATACGGGCAAAGATAACCCTTTTGCGGTGATAGTAGCCGTAGTGCTTGGAATTCCGATGTACTCTAATGCGGCAGGGATTATCCCGATGGTGGATGCACTCACAGCCAAAGGTATGGCGATCGGAACGGCATTAGCATTTATGATGGCGGTTACGGCTTTAAGTCTGCCAGAAGCGATTATTCTCAAGCGAATATTACATATCCGTCTTATTGCTCTTTTTTTTGGGATTGTAGGGCTTGGAATCATTGCTATCGGATATATTTTTAATTTTTTAATCTAAAGGGATCGATCATGAAAAACCTAAATGGCAGTGATAATAAATGTTAGAAAATCTTTTTAGCTTACTTGATTCTCATACATACATCGCATTTTTGGCGGCGTTTATTGCTGGAAGTATTACAGCGGTAGCTCCATGTTCGCTGATCTCTGTTCCCTTGCTCGTAGGGAGTTCATTAGCACTCAATAAAGACCTTGTCGGACGAAAAAAAGCTCTTTATACATATGCTTTTGCTTCATTATTTGCACTTGGTGTCGGGATCAGTTTTTCGATTCTTGGATTTATGGTGGCAAAATTTGGAGCATTTTTTTCTATTGCACCTACGTGGGCCTATATGAGTGCCGGTGTTATGAGTCTTTTCATTGCGGCATACGCGTATGGCATTATTCCTGCACTCGACAAATCGGGGATTATGAGAACTTTGATACGGTTTCGACTCCTTGGTGGTTTGCTCGTGGGATTAGTGTTTGGACTTGTCAGTACTCCATGTGCTTCTGCTCCTCTAGTGGCAATCATAGGAGCGGCAGCAAACAGCAGTTACGCTTATGCATATGCGCTCATACTTACCTTTGCATTAGGACATTCACTTCTTTTATTGGTTGCAGGTATCTCAGTAGGATTTACTCAGAGTATCATCTCTAGTGCAGTTATTAGACGAATATCAGATGGAATAAATCGCTCTTTTGCTCTGCTTTTGGCAGGATTTGGTTGTTATTTTATCTATCAAGCAGTGTTACAATTTTAAAGACAAGGAATAGATTATGAGACGATTGATTTTAGTGGGAGCTTTACTCCTTAGTACGACAATATTTGCTGCTGACACAATGCTCAATGAAACACCCTATGAGATTGCTAAGAGTGATATAGGCAAAGGCAAAGCTGTGATGCTTGAAGTGGGCTCAGATAAATGTGGCAGTTGTCAGGATATGGGCAGAATGTTATATAACATCAAAAAAAGTTCCCCAGATGCTCTCATATTTTTTATCAATGTATGGGAAGAGCATAAGGCGGTTAAAACATTAAAGATTGCTATGATACCGACTCAAATTATTTATGATGCTAAAGGTAAAGAGACATACCGCCATATCGGGCCACTCACCGGCGAAGAACTAGGTAAAGTACTCACACAATATAAAGTAAGATAAGGGAAAATAGATGAAAATAGAAATCTTGGGAACAGGCTGTACAAAATGCCGCGAACTTGAAGTAAAAGTCAAAGAAGCCGTAGCAAAAAGTGGCAAAATTGTTCAAATAGAAAAAGTTGAAGATATCATGAAAATCATGGAATACAATGTTATGAGTACTCCCGGACTCGTGATCGATGGAGTTGTGAAATCGACTGGGAAAGTACCGAGTTTGGATGAAATTATTGCGATGATAGGTTAAATATGAAACTTATATCGTCTACAACTCTTTGGAGTTAATCTATAATTTTTCCATTTTCTTTTACGTAATCTATGCCCCATTCAAACATTGCTTGCAGCATAGGTTGTAATTTTAAACCTATTGGAGTTAAAGAATATACGACTTTTGGTGGAACTTCTGCAAAGACTTCTCTACTAATAATTTTTTTTGCTTCTAACTCTTTTAGTTTTATTGTGAGTGTTTTTTGAGTAATATCACTGATATCTTCATGTAACTCTTTAAATCTTTTGTCATGTTCAAGCAAATACCAAATAATAGCTAACTTCCATCTGTCATTAAAGATATCCATTGTAATAGAAACGGGACATGTATACTCTTTATCATCGACACTGTACATTTTCATCCTTTTATAAATTTATTATATCATAATAGAATATAATATCCATTACTTACCTTTAGTATAGTAAGAGATATTTAAGTATGTTTACTATATTATTCTTAAACGACTAAATAAAGAGGATAAAATGAACAGTTTTACATATTACAATCCGACAAAAATAGAATTTGGAAAAGATAAAGAAAATAACATCGGCAGCTACTTAGAAGAAGCAGGTATTAAAAAAATTCTTCTTCTGTACGGTACGGGAAGCATTAAAAAAAGTGGACTTTATGACAAAATCGTACATTCACTGAAGAAAAATAATATTGAGTTTATTGAACTTTCAGGAGTTGTGAGCAATCCACTTCTTAGTAAAGTCAATGAAGGTATAAAATTAGTCAAAGAAAATGTCATTGAAGCTATTTTAGGTGTAGGTGGCGGTTCTGTTGCTGACAGTGCAAAAGCAATCGCTGCGGGAGCTAAATATGATGGTGACGTTTGGGACTTTTTTCTCAATAAAGCTCAGATAACAGAAGCTTTCCCTGTGTTTACAGTGATGACACTCTCAGCAACTGCAAGTGAAATGAATGGCAATTCCGTCATTATAAATGATGACACAAAACAGAAATATTCTATCTCTTCTGTGTTGGTAAATCCCCTACTTTCTGTTATCAATCCAGAGCTCATGAAAACTGTCACTCCTGAGTATTTGGCATACTCCGCAGTAGATATCATTGCTCACTCTATCGAGATATATTTTACAGCGAGTGTTCATCCTCACTTTAACTCAAGAATCGTAGAATCGATCATCAAAACGGTTATGGAAACTACTGAAATACTTATCGATAATCCGAATGATTATGATGCAAGAGCAGAGTTTGCTTGGGTAGCAATTCAAGCACTTAACGGCTTAACACCAGCAGGAACTGATGGTGGAAGTTTTCCAAATCATATGATCGAACACTCTTTATCTGCTTTATACAATGTAGCCCATGGTGCAGGACTAGCAGTCGTGATACCTGCATGGATGAAATGGTATAAGGAGCAAAATATCGCTCAATTTCAAAGATTTTCAAAAGAGATCTTTAATAGCGATGATGCAAATGTAGGAATAGAAAAACTTGAAAACTGGTTTTCTAAGATTGGCGCACCTGTTACTCTTAAAGAGCTTGATATCCCAAGAGAAGCTATAGAAGAGTTGGCAATAAATGCGAATGGTTTAGCTCAGGTTTGGGGAATGGGTACGCTCTATCCAACACAAACGATAGTAGAAATACTAGAAAAAGCATACAATGAAAAACATACTGATAATAAATGCTCATCAAAAGTATGAAGGATTTGCAGAAGGCAATTTAACAAAAGATTATGTTCATAAAGCCAAAGAGTTTTTTACTGACAATGGTTTTAATGTGAAAATTACGGTAGTAGAAGATGGTTACAA
>JAVHRU010000015.1:0-5271 GCA_036171835.1 Sulfurimonadaceae bacterium
TTTATATAAAATATCTAGTTAAATGTATCCATCTTGTAAGAAAAATTTTGTACTATGATGAAATACAACTCTAAAATTATTGGAGAACAAATATGGCTGATATGGCTGATAACAGATATAAGATCGTAGATCAGGCTATGAAAAAACTTGGCTATGAAAAAAGTGCGCTTCTTGAGGTCTTGCATGTAGCCCAAGAAACCTTTGGATACCTAGATAAAGATGCTCTCAAATTCATTGCAAAACGTCTCAAAGCCCCGTTCTCTAAAGTTTATGGCGTTGCAACTTTTTATCATCGTTTTACCCTCAAACCTCAAGGCAAGCATACCGTAGTCGTGTGCCTTGGAACTGCCTGCTATATTAAAGGTTCAAAAGAGATACTTACTGCACTTGAAAAAAAATTTGCGATCAAAGTGACTCAGACAACAAGCGATAATCTTGTTTCACTTTTGAGTGCTAGATGTGTAGGCTCTTGCTCTATCGCTCCCGTCGTCCTTTGTGACAATAAGACATATGGCAAATTGACTATTGATGAGACATTAAAAAAAATAGAGGAGATACTTCTATGATAACCTCGCTTTTTGAGTTAGAAGAACTGGCAAACTGTAAACGGTGTGATGCAGTAAATATCGTCGAAGAGCTGAGAGTCTGTATCGGTAGCAGCTGTGTGTCACGAGGAGCAGATGAGATTGAAAAAACTCTTAAAACTGCTATAGAAAAAAAAGATTTGCAAAGTCGATGCAGAGTCAAGGGTGTTGGTTGCAGCGGTCTTTGTGCTAATGGGACTCTAGTTTCACATTATAAAAATTCTACAAAAGAAAACATACTCTATGAAGAGATTACACTTGATGATGTAGATGCATTGGCTATATCAATCGAGCAAGAAAAGCCCTACTCACTGAAAGTTTGTGACACAAATCAACCATTTTTTACAAAACAAACAAAAATCGTCCTTGAAAACGCCGGCATCATAGATCCTAATGATATTGAGGATTATATTGCCCATGGCGGATATACGACACTCTTTCATGTCCTACACGATATGACAGCTCCAGATGTTATCAACGAAGTCAAGATCAGCGGACTACGAGGTAGAGGCGGCGGCGGATTTCCAACGGGTCAAAAATGGGAAAGCGTTTACAAAGTTCAAAGTGATCAAAAATATATCGTTTGTAACGGAGATGAGGGCGACCCAGGTGCATTTATGGATAGAGCGCTTATGGAAGCCGATCCTCATAAAGTATTAGAAGGGATGATCATTGCCGGATTTGCTTGTGGAGCATCAAAAGGGTATATCTATGTACGCGCAGAGTATCCAATCGCGGTTGAAAAACTAAATCGTTCCATCAAACAAGCACGAAAACTTGGGATTTTAGGAAATCAAATCGCCCACAGCGGATTTGATTTTGATATTGAAGTACGACTTGGTGGCGGAGCATTTGTATGTGGAGAAGCTACGGCGCTTATAGCATCTATTGAAGGAAATCGAGGCAATCCAAGACAAAAACCGCCTCATCTCAGCGACTATGGTCTTTGGGGTGAACCAACTGTACTCAACAATGTAGAAACTTTGGCAAATATTCCATCAATTCTAAAAAATGGCGGAGAGTGGTTTAAAAATATCGGTACACCAACGTCTACAGGAACAAAGATCTTCGCACTTACCGGACATATTAAAAATACAGGATTGGTTGAAGTTCCGATGGGTATCACTTTGCGAGAACTTATCTTCGAGATTGGAGGCGGCACAAGTGATGGAAAAGCTCTCAAAGCGATCCAAACAGGCGGTCCAAGCGGTGGATGTATTCCTACACAATTTTTAGATCTTACTATCGATTATGATTCACTTAAAAGTGTTGGAACCATCATGGGAAGCGGCGGGATGATCGTAATCGATGAGAGTTCCAATATGGTAGAGTTAGCACACTTTTTTATGGATTTTTGTAAAAGCGAATCATGTGGCAAATGTGTTCCATGTCGAGTTGGAACAACACAGCTCACGCTTTTACTTGAAAAATTTATCGCAAAAGAGGCAACACAAGCAGATTTTGAACTACTTAAAGAACTCTCAAAAGTCGTCAAAGGGACAAGCCTCTGTGGACTTGGACAAACTGCTCCAAACCCAGTACTGAGCACTATACGCTATTTTGAGTCAGAGTATCTCGAAGGGATTAAAAATGATTAAGCAAAAAGTACGTGTAAAATCTTTTAAGATTAATGATATCACGGTAACAGGGAGGTCAGATCAGACTCTTTTAGAAGTTGCAAAAGAGCATAATATTTTTATTCCGACACTTTGCTATCTTGAAGGGCTTAGTTGTGTTGGATCATGCAGACTTTGTTTAGTAGAGATCAAAGGCGCCCACGAACTTGTCCCAGCTTGTACTTCAAAGATTAAAGAGGATATGGAAGTATTTACTTCCTCCCAAAAGATCGATTCACACCGAAAGATGATCCTCTCCATGATCTTCTCTGAACGCTCTCATACTTGCAGTGTTTGTGAGGCAAATGGAGATTGTGAACTTCAGAACAAATCAGTCGAATTACAGCTTGAACACTCTTTAGTTCCATACATTGATTCAAGATTTGCTATTGATGCCTCACATAAAAATTTTGTCCATGACCCAAACAGATGTATCTTATGTACAAGATGTGTACGTGTATGTAGTGAAGTAGAGGGCGCTAATGCCATCAACATCGGTGGGCGTGGAATCAACTCTATGATCATTCACGATATGGATGAACCTTGGATCGATTCACAAAGCTGTACGAGTTGCGGCAAATGTGTCTATGTCTGCCCAACGGGAGCGTTGTATGAAAAAGAGATCGCAAAAGAAGATGTCATCATAAAAAGAGAGATTATCCGCAATCTACTAAAAAGTAGGGCTGAAAATGAATAAAATACGTTTAGCGACTATTTGGCTCGATGGTTGTTCTGGATGTCACATGTCTTTTTTGGATATGGATGAGAGACTCATAGAGCTTGCTCCCTATTTTGACGTGGTTTTCAGTCCTTATGTGGATGCCAAAGAGTTTCCAGAGAATGTGGATCTCACAATAGTTGAGGGCGCTCTAAGCAGTGATCATGATTTAAAAATCATCAAAAAGATACGGGCAAATTCCAAGCTGATATTAGCTCTTGGAGACTGTGCAATCACGGGCAATATCTCTGCGATGAAAAATCTTTATGGAAGCGAAGCAGTCCTTCAAAGAGGCTATTTTGAACTCGCAGATATCAATAAAGATGGCAGATATCCCTTCGCTGTCGTTCCAAAACTTTTAGACAAGGTAATCCCTTTGCATGAAGCTGTCAAAGTAGATTATTTTCTCCCTGGATGCCCAACGCCTGCCGATGCGATTTATGAAATGATACACGCTCTCATCAATGGTACAACTATTGATATTAGTAAATATACAAGGTTTGGAAAATGAAAACAATCATCATCGATCCTGTGACACGAATAGAAGGTCATGCAAAGATAACGATAGACTTAAACGAAGATGGAACAGTAGAAGACGCACGTTTACATGTAACGCAATATCGAGGGTTTGAAAAGTTTTGTGAGGGGAAAATCTACACCGATATGCCCGCTCTTACGGCTCGGACTTGCGGTATCTGTCCTGTGAGTCATGTCATCTCTTCTTCAAAAGCGTGTGACACACTTTTGAGTGTCACACCTCCAAAAGCGGCGATAAACATTAGAAAAATAGTAAATCTCGCACAAATTATTCAATCCCATACGCTCAATTTTTACCATCTTAGCAGTCCCGATTTTGTATATGGATTTGATGCGCCAAAAGAGGATAGAAATATTTTTAAACTGATGCAAACTCATCCGAAAATGGCAAAAGATGGCATCGAGCTCAGAGCTTTTGGACAAAAGATCATAGAATCTCTTGCGGGTAAAAGAATCCACCCAACGGGGATAATCCCCGGCGGAGTGAGCAATATTCTTGAGATTGAAGTCAAAGAAAAATTGTTGCAAGAGATCCCAAGAGCAATGAAAATCGCACAAAATACACTCAAATATTTTAAAGAAAATCTCCATAAATTTCAAAAAGAGATAGATAGTTTTGCCTCTTTTCCTTCGCTATTTATGGCGCTTGTGGGTGAAGATAGCAGTTTAGAGCATTATGATGGAGTGCTTCGTTTTATCGACAGTGAGGGCAATATTTTAAATGAAGCTATCGATCCTCAAAACTATAAAGAGTTTATAGGTGAAGCGGTCGAAGATGACAGCTTTTTAAAATCACCATACTATAAACCTCTTGGATATCCTCAAGGAATGTATAGAGTAGGGCCACTTGCAAGACTCAATGTCGCTACAAAATGTGGAACACCTCTCGCTGATGAGGAGCTTAAAAACTTTAAAGCTTTAGGTAATGGTAAACCTGTTCAGAACTCTTTTTACTATCATTATGCAAGGATTATTGAGATTATCTATGGACTTGAAAAAATAGAACAACTCCTGCAAGATGAGGATACGCTGAGCGACAATATTTTTGCAAGAGGAAAGATAAATGTAAGCAGAGGTGTGGGATGTTCTGAAGCACCTCGGGGGACTCTTTTTCATGACTATGAAGTGGATCATAACGGAATTATAGAAAAAGTAAATCTCATTATCGCCACGGGTAATAATAATCTTGCGATGAATGCGGGAGTCAAACAAGTGGCAAAAGCTTTTATAGACCCTGCAGATATCACAGATGGAGCACTCAACCGGGTAGAAGCAGTGATACGCTGTTTTGACCCCTGTTTGAGCTGTTCCACTCATGCACTTGGGATCGTATCTTCACAAATAGAACTTCGTGACCATCATAAAAAGATCATAAAAATATTTGCGAGAAACTGATATTTGAAAGTCATCATCGGTTATGGTAACGAACTTCGAGGAGAAGATGGCTTTGGAGTGGAGGCTATAAAAAAACTCCAATCTTATGCTCGTGAAGATATCAAACTTATCAGTGCGTTTTGTCTCACTCCAGAACTGATCTTAGAGATGTTAGACGCCGATGAGATCATCTTTGTGGATGCCTGTTATGACGAAGAAAATCATTATGCCCTTGCTTGTTCCATTGTAAAAAACAGCTCAAATCTCAGCCATCATATCCAGCCGCAAATACTCATCGCTCTAATGCGAGATGTGTATGAGAAAAAAGTCGATTATTCCATCTATTCTATGCTTACATGTAACTTTGAAATCCTTGAAGATAGAGATCAATATTACCAGTGTATTGATAAAGTTACCTCTTTTTTGATCGTATAAATAATTG
>JAVHRU010000016.1:0-21879 GCA_036171835.1 Sulfurimonadaceae bacterium
CATACAGGAACATTTCCTGGATATTCAACCATAGCAGATGCCATATATTCTCCTTCTTTACAAGTTAAATTAATTTTTCTTTTTGTTATCCGAAAATTTTCCAATAGCACAAGAGACTACGCTCTTTGCCTTAAGGGTGGTTGAATCTATAAAACCATTTTCATCATTGACTAGAGGATAGCCTAAGTTTCTTAAAATTGCTTTAAAATGTGCTACAAGCGCCTCGTCAACAATATCTACTGTTACCTTACGAGGCTCGCACGAGAGATCCACTTCGATGCTAGAAAAACCCTCGGATTCGAGAGCTTTTGTGATTGTGTTTGCACAACCTCCACATCTAATGTTATTGACCTCAAAAGTTTGAAGCATCTTATAATTTTCTTAAAACTTCAGCGATTGCTTTACCAATCTCCGCAGGAGAAACAACAACTTTAACACCTGCTGCTTCTAGTGCCTCCATCTTTTCTTTTGCCGTTCCGGCACCGCCACTTACGATCGCACCAGCGTGACCCATACGTTTACCAGCAGGTGCTGTTTGACCTGCGATAAATGCAACTACGGGTTTTGTAATATGCTCTTTAATGAATTTTGCAGCTTGAATTTCAAGATCTCCACCGATTTCACCGATCATAACGATTGCATGAGTTTCCGGATCTGCTTCAAAAAGAGGCAGAAGTTCTTTATATGAAAGACCAATAATCGGATCTCCACCAATACCAACTGCAGTTGAAATACCAAAACCTTCTCTACACACTTGGTTAGCACCCTCATAAGTCAATGTTCCAGACTTAGAGATAAGTCCTACATTTCCTTTTTTGAAGATCATGCCAGGCATAATTCCAATTTTACACTCTTCAGCAGTAATAATACCCGGACAGTTTGGTCCGATTGTTTTCATATTATGTTTTGTTGCATAAGCTTTTGCAGCTTGCATGTCACGAACTGGAGCACCTTCAGTGATCACAACTGCGAGTTCAATTCCAGCATCAGCAGCTTCCATAACAGCATCAGCGACGAAAGCAGGTGGAACAAATATCATACTTACAGTTGCACCTGTTGCTTTTACAGCTTGGGCAACTGTATTAAATACAGGCTGACCAAGATGGACTTGACCACCTTTATTTGGTGTAACTCCACCAACGATTTTTGTGCCATAAGCCAAACACTGCTCAGCGTGAAAAGAGCCCTCTTTGCCTGTAAAACCTTGAACGATAACTTTTGTATCTTTATTGACTAAAATACTCATCTAAATTATTCTCCTTTCGCCGCACGTACCGCTTTGGCTGCACCATCAGCCAAGTCAGTTGCTGCTATAACATTTGGTATGTTTGCATTTCTTAAGATTTCAGCAGCTTCAATCGCATTGGTACCATCAAGACGAACGATAACCGGCACATGAACATTAACCATTTTTGTAGCTTCTAAAATACCATTTGCAATACGATCACATCTTACGATACCACCAAAGATATTAACAAATATTGCTTTTACTTTTGGATTTTTAAGAATGATCTCAAAACCTTTTGCAACTGTTTCAGCATTCGCTTTACCGCCAACATCAAGGAAGTTTGCAGGTGTTCCACCCATATAATTGATTGTATCCATTGTACCCATCGCAAGGCCCGCGCCATTGACCATACAGCCGATTTCACCATCTAAAGAGATGTATGAAAGACCATAACGACTCGCTTCTCGCTCATCCGCATCTTCTTCAGAAATATCACGCATATCTTCGATGTCTGGATGACGTCCAAGAGCTGAATCATCAAATCCCATTTTTCCATCTAATGCCAAGAAATCACCTGATCCAGTTTTGATTAAAGGATTAATCTCGATCATCTCTGCATCATTTTCCATATAAAGCTTATAGAGTTTAGATGCAAAAGAGATGAATTTCTTTTGTTCAACTGGATCGGTAATACCAAGACCAAAAACTAGCTCACGGCCATGAAAACCTTGAAAACCAATAGCTGGATCAACGGCTACTTTGATGATTTTCTCAGGATTATCATGCGCTACATTTTCTATCTCCATACCGCCTTGAGTAGAAGCCATAATAACTGGCATCTCTTTTGCACGGTCAAGAACAACGCCAAGATAAAACTCATCTTTAATGTCAGCGCCCTCTTCTATATAAACTTTTTGAACAAGTTTACCCTCAGGCCCTGTTTGGTGTGTCACAAGTGTCATGCCAAGAATTTCTGATGCTAATTGACCTACTTCATCAAGTGAACGAGCCAGCTTAACACCACCGCCAAGCCCACGACCACCAGCATGGATCTGTGCTTTGACAACCCAAATTTTTCCACCCAATTCAGATGCATTTCTCACTGCCTGATCTGGTGTATTTGCAACGATACCTCTCGGTGTGGGAACGCCATATTTAGCAAAAATTTGTTTTGCCTGATATTCATGTATATTCATTTACTTCTCCTTTTTAAATTTAATTATGCTTTTGGACTTATCATATCTTCTGGTACAACATATTTATCAAACTCCTCAGGAGTCAATAAACCAAGCTTTACAGCTTCCTCTTTAAGGGTTGTTCCATTTTTATGCGCAGTTTTTGCTATCTTAGCTGCATTTTCATATCCGATATAAGGATTAAGAGCAGTTACAAGCATTAATGAATCATTTAAATAATGATCTATTTTAGCAACATTTGCTTCGATGCCTACAGCTGCATTATCGTTAAATGAAATAATAGAATCAGCAAGAAGTCTTGATGATTGTAAAAAATTGTATGCAATAACAGGTTTAAAGACATTGAGCTCAAAGTTTCCTTGGCTTGCTGCAAAGCCGATAGTTGCATCATTACCCATAACTTGACATGTAACCATAGTTACAGCTTCACTTTGAGTAGGATTTACTTTTCCTGGCATAATAGAAGAACCTGGCTCATTTTCTGGAATAGAGATTTCACCCAAACCACAACGAGGACCCGATGCTAACCATCTAACATCATTAGCTATTTTCATCATATCTGCAGATAAAGCTTTTAGTGCTCCATGACAAAATACTAAAGCATCATGAGAAGTCAATGCATGAAACTTATTTGGAGCAGTGATAAAATCATGACCTGTAAGTTCACTGAGTTTTTTAGCAACACGTTCACCAAGTTCTGGGTGAGCATTTAGTCCTGTTCCAACTGCTGTTCCACCAAGAGCTAGTTCACGAACTGGCTCTAAAGAAACTTGAATCATTTTTTCACATTTATTCAACATCTCAACCCAACCACTGATCTCTTGACCAAGTGTTAAAGGTGTCGCATCTTGAAGGTGAGTACGACCGATTTTTACGATAGTGCTAAACTCTTCGCTTTTTGCTTGCAGTGTTGCTTTTAACTTTGCGATTGCAGGAAGTAAACGCTCTTCTACAGAAATAACAGACGCTACATGTAATGCTGTTGGATAAGTATCATTTGAACTTTGAGATTTATTGACATCATCATTTGGGTGGATCAATTTTTCTACTCTAAAATCACCGCCAAGGATTTCAGTCGCGCGATTTGCTAAAACTTCATTATTATTCATATTTGACTGTGTGCCTGAACCTGTCTGCCATACAACTAACGGGTATTGCCCATCAAGTTTACCGGCTAGCATATCATCAGCCGCCTGTGCAATCGCATCAGCTTTTTTTGCATCAAGTTTGCCTAAGTCTTTATTGACAAGCGCCACAGCTTTTTTGAGAAATGAAAATGCACGAGTAATTTCATAAGGCATCTTCTCTTCGCCAATTTTAAAATTTTCTACAGAACGCTGCGTTTGTGCAGCCCAATATGCATCAAGAGGAACTTCGATTGCTCCCATTGTGTCTTTTTCAATACGTGTTGCCATAAAACTTACTCTCCTTGGAAAAAATTATTTTGATTAAGTGTATCTATAAGTGTTTGAACTGAAGAACAAGATTTTGCAAACATCTCTTTTTCTTTGTCATTTAATGTTACTTCGATGATCTTTTCAGCACCATTTGCACCAAGCATTACCGGGACTCCAGATACAACATTGCTATAACCATATTCACCATCAAGACATACCGCACATGGATGGATCTGTTTTGTATCTTTAAGAATTGCTTCGACCATAATTGCAGTAGACTTTGCGGGTGCGTAATACGCAGAACCAGTTTTAAGATAACCAACTATCTCTGCTCCACCATGACGTGTACGTTGAACAATCTCATCGATCTCAGCATCACTTAAAACATCTGTTAGAGGAACACCAGCAACTGTAGAGTAGCGAGGAAGAGGAACCATATCATCACCGTGTCCACCCATAACTGAAGCACGTATTTGTCCTCCACCATATCCGAGTTTTTCCTGAATAAATGAAGCCATTCTTGAACTATCTAAGATACCAGCCATTCCGATAACTCTGCTTCTATCAAAGCCACTCTCTTTAAGAGCAACATATGTCATAGCATCAAGAGGATTGGAAACCATAATGATAATAGCGTTTGGAGAGTATTGAGCGATTCCTTTTATAACCTCTTTTGTGATGTTGGCATTGATCATCAAAAGATCATCACGGCTCATACCTGGTAGACGAGGACTTCCAGCAGTTACAACAACAACGTCACAATCTGTAAGATCAGACATATCCTCTGCTACTTTAACAACCGTATGACTTCTAACCGCCGAAGCTGCTTGACTCATATCTAAGGCCTTACCCTTAGCAACATCAATTTTATTATCTCTTAAAATAATCTCGTGACAAGCTCCTTGCATCGCAAGTGAATAAGCTACTGTCGCACCAACATTTCCAGCACCGACAATACCAACTCTTTTTCCTTGATTCATTAATGGACTCCTCAAATAGTTTGCCTATAGCCCTTGCATCATATACTTAAGTAAACCTGTGCAAACACAAGTTATTTTAAGTATAAAAAGGCCATATTTTTTACACCTCTTATGATACACTAACAACTATAACTATTCTATAAGGAGAACAAAAGATCAATCAAACTTTTTTTTATGTTTCATTTTGTAGCATTATGTATGTTTTTTACGTGTGTAAAATAGTTACAACTAAAGCGATGCTTCCCATCTTTTCCCTTTACAAAATAGAGATATGATGTTTTCTCTGGAAAAATAGCTGCATTTATTGCATCAAAACCAACATTACATACGGGAGATTCTGGCAATCCTTTGTTTAGATACGTATTGTATGAACTTTTATCATTTACAATTCTTTGATGCGTGATTTTAACGTGTGAATACTTTCCATAGTTCAGTGTTCCGTCCATCTGGAGCTTCATACCATCTTTTATACGATTATAGATGACAGAACTCACAAGTGGCATCTCTTCTTTTGAGCCTGCTTCTTTTTGAATGACTGAAGCAATTGTTACATATCGAAACCATTCTTCTTTATTATATTTTCCCAATACTTTATTGGAGTACTCAATCATCTTTGTATTGGATTTTTCTAAAAGTGTTTTAATGAGAGTCTCTTCACTTACACCAACAGAAAATCTATAGGTATCCGGTACAATTTGCCCCTCTTTATAACGGGTATATTTATCATAATTGATCTGTAATTCTTTTCTATTTAAATGAAGTTCTTCGGCGAGTTGATTTAAGAAGATATAAGTCGTTTCACCTGGTATCAGTGTAACATCTTCCATAGAAGGTTTTGTAGTAGCTAATTTGTATAAAAAGTCAGCATGTGTCATTGTAGTTTCATTTAAATCAATAAGCCCTTTTTGTGGTCTACCAAAGAATCTTATCAAAAGCGCATCAACCCTTGTAACACTATAGTTTTGTTCAGATAGCTGTGTTATAATCTTATTCATAGAGCCACCTGGTATCAAAACTGCTTTTGGGGTTATAACAATCATATTTAGGTAGTACATGAACGAAATAAGTATAAGTAGCGCAATCTCAAAGCTCCATTCAATTATAGTAAGCTTTTTTTTATTCATATTTTTATCTCTTGTAATAATTTTTATATCTGCAATTAATGGTATTGAAATTCAAAGTTTAAAATTTCCATCGTTTGATATCGAGAAATTATACATAAAATGGGATCAAAAACTCATCGTCACTGCACAAAGCATTGAAATAAAAACGTCTAAGAAGAAAAAAATAGCGTTGGATTATCAAAAACAGCTCAAAAACAGCTTTGATATTTTACGAAATGTGTATGACTTTTCTGACCTAGTGCAAGAAATTGATATTAAAAAAATTGCTGTCAATGACGTAAATATCTCATTTCGATATAAAATAGGTGAAAATAGTTTTCTTTCCATAGAGTCTGAAAATATCAAAGCTTTATGTAAAATAGATGCAGAGAAGAATCGTTCTATTCTTTATATTAATCAATTTGAAGACACTAAACAGCAGTTTCATATCCATGGTCTAGCCGTTATCGATAATACTAAAGAAGAAATAACAAGTAAGCTACATATAGATATTCTGAGTGATGCAAATCTTACTCTCTATATTTATATGAATACCAACAAGCTTTTTTACAACGCAGAGTCTCACAAAAGTATCGATAATCTACCACAAATCATCAAAATTTTAAATATACCTAAAGATATTAATAGGTGGATATATGATGCTACTAAAGTAAAAGATACAAATTTAAAAACTTTATATGGAAATATAAATCTTCACAAACCTGAAGATATAATGAAATATATTTATGTAGATGCTGATTTTAATGCTTTAGAATATAGTTTTGATACTAGGTTAGCGCCTATTGTCACGTCAAGTACAAATCTCATTTTTGATAAAGGAATTTTACATATACGCCCTAAAAATGGAAAATTTCATAATCAAGATCTTAATAATAGCTATGCAGATATCGATTTTAATCCTGATAAATATTTATTGACCTTACACCTTCAAGATCTTCTTTCTCTTGATAGTGATGTTTTAAATCTCTTAAAAACATACAAGGTAAATATTCCCTTCATGCAGACTAGTTCTAAGGTAGATACGAATCTTTTTATCTATTTAAAACTTGAAAATTCAGATACGCATGTGGATGGTAACTTTACAATTGGACAAGGAACATTTTTATATAAAAATATGAATATTGATGCTTCAAATGGATTCGTTACCTTAAAAGGTTCACAGATAGATATTAAAAGACTCAAACTCTCCTACAAAGACAGCATAGATATAAATGTAAGTGGAATTCTGGATCCAAATAAGAATGTAGGTAAGATGAATATAGATATTAATAAAATGAATGTTGCCAACCTTATTTTAAGACCCAATAAGTCCAAAGCACATCTTACATATTTTATAACACCAAATGAAGATAAAATTAGTGTTGCCCCTCTTCTCTTTGATTATAAGGGAGATGAAGTAAAATTGGATGCTTTCAATATGAAAGTTAATTTAGAGACACTTTACGTAAAACTTTCTAGATTCCAAGTTTCTATGTCTGATAAACTTACAGGCTTTCTCTGGGGTGATATCGATCTTGATAAATTAACTGCCAATCTCAACCTTGATATCTCAAAACTACAATATAAGACAATAAAACTCGACCAGGCTAGTCTTCCGGTTTCTATTAAATATGACAAAAAAATACAAATCAACGCAGCAAATAAAATTACATTAAAAATTAAAGACAATAAAGCAATATTAAGTCCAATACAATTGACGCTCGACACGGGAAAATTAAAAATAGCTAATGCTAACATCAATATCACTGATCAATTGAGTTCTAATTTTACTTTTGATTATGATACAAATACTAGTTCAGGAAATATAGTATTACAAAAAGTTAATCTAAAAAATGCACTATTAAAAAGTTTTTTTAATAAGAATGAGACATACATTCTGAGTATGACTAAAAAAGATACTGATACTGAAATTTTTATGAACAGATATAATACAAAACTCATTTTGCAAGAGAATAATTTATGGGCTCTACGATGTGAAGATTTCAGTAAGATTTACAAAAATATTCCATTATTTATGGATTACAATATAACCAATGGGAGTCTTACCATTGCTTCTACCAGCCAAGATGATAATTTATTTTTTAGTGGAATAGTCAAATATCCATATAAACTTCTTGTCAAAGAGAATACGCCTTTAGATACATATAAGTTTAATGGTTCATACTCTCCTAAGAAAATAGAATTTAAAATAAATAATGATTTTCAAATGGAAATAGCAAATAAAGAGATCAAAATCAAATCAGATAATATAGGTTTTAATATTCCCGAATTTGTAAAGTTTAGTGATGAACATAAAATAAATACAGATTCAAAAGAAGGCATGCCCATAATGTTAAAGGCAAAAAATAGCTACCTTTACTATAAGGAGGATAGAAGGATGCTTGCAGATATTTTGAATGTACAATATATTAATTCAGAGATTACAGCACAACTCACACATCAAAAAGGTAAAGCAAACTTTACTCTCAATAAATTTGGTCTCTTTTATCTTCACGGATCAAACTTTGAGGATACGTTTATGGAAAAACTATTTGCTACTTCCAAGTTTTCCAAAGGTGCTCTCTCTTTTACATTTAATGGAGCATTTGATGATTTTTCAGGGATCATTGAGATTAAAAATACTATTTTAAAAGAGTATAAGGCTTTAAATAATGTTTTTGCCTTTGTCAACACAGTTCCATCTCTTGTTACTTTTAGCGTCCCGGATTATTCTAAGAATGGCTTACATGTAGAGAATATGTATGTTGGCTTTACTGCCAAAAAAGGTCTCTATGATTTGACTGATCTTTCTCTAACCTCTAAAGAGATCAAGATCTTTGGAAAAGGTACAATGAACTTAAAAGCTGATACATTAGATCTTGATATGAACTTAAAAACAGACTTGGGATCTAAGGCATCAAAAATCCCTATTGTAGGCTATATACTTTTTGGTAAAGATAGTCTCTCAACTTCGCTAAAAGTAACGGGAAGTATTTATGATCCAGATGTAAGTACAACAGTAGCAAAAGATATGATTATTGCACCACTCAACATCATTAAGAGAGCATTACTACTACCCGTAGAGTTATTTTCTCCGAGTAGTAAGGAAGAATAAAAAAGAGAAACTCTATTCGTTTCTTAAAACAGTGAGGATGTCAACTTCACTTGCTTTTTTAGCAGGATAATAAGAAGAAAGAATAACAATAAAGAAAGCACCAAAAACGATGATAGAAAAGTCAAAGAGACTCAAATCCAAAGGAAGTGTTGTTGTCGGATAAACATCTTTTGGAAGATGGACGATATCAAAAGTACTAAGAATCCATATACCACTCAAACCTAAGATAACACCAGTCAAAATTCCGCCGATACCAATGACAATACCTAGATACAAAAATACTTTTTTAATCTCAATTTTTGAAGCACCAAGTGAGAGCAAAAGTGCAATTTCAGAACGTCTATTCATCACAGTCATTAGAAGTGAAGAGATAATATTAATCGATGCTATAAGAATCAACAACATCAATACAATAAACAGTGATGTTTTTTCAAGTGCAAGTGCCGCAAAAAAGTTTGTATTATCCTGCCACCAGCCTTTTACTATCACAGTATCGGGCAATATTTTACCTATATGTTTAATATCTTCTTCTGGATTAGGAGAATAGATATGAATGCCATCATACTGATCCAAAGGAACAGAAAGAACCTTTTGTAAAGATTTTATATCTGTATAGCTGTAAGCTTTATCATAAGCGATCAGTCCAGAATCAAAAAAATCACTAACAGTAAATCTTTTTATCTTTGGAGTCACTGCCAGTCCACCTGGTTCAACCTGTGTAAAAATATACATCAGTTTATCATTTTTTTGAATCTGATATTCTTCTTGAAGAGGTTTACCAATAATAACACTAAATTTTGGATAAGTGTTATTTTTGACAGCTTTTTTAAATATACTATTAACTTTTGATTCTGCTTTAAAATCTACTCCAAAAATATATCCACCCTCTAAAGTTGAACCGCTTCTTGTCATTACCGAAGACATAACAAAAGGACTAAAATCAAGGTTTGGAAACTTATTTTTAAGTGTTGCTAAAAGCTCTTCATTCACAGAGCCATCAAATTTTGGAAGAATTGTAAGAGGATAGTTCATAACAGTAAGTTTATTTTTAAACTCTTTATCAAAACCATTCATAAGCGCCATAGCAATAATGAGAACCATGACACCAAGGGTAATGCCTAAAAATGCTAAAAGTGCAGAAAGAAAGATAAAGGGTTGTTCTTTGTCAAAACGTAAAAAACGCTTGACAAGATAGGGGATAATGCTGGTACTCAAGATGCAAATACACCTTTTTTAGGACCGCTGACACCACAACACTGTTTATACTTTTTGCCGCTTCCACAAGGACAAAGATCATTTCTAGCCGTTTTTTTATCTAACATCAAATCATCATTATCATGCTTATTAAGATCCAATTGAGAAAGTTCTTGTTCCCTTTCTACTTCTTCTTGACGTTCAAATTCAGCGACCTCGTCTTCAGCTGATTTCATTTGAAATTGAATAATATGAAGCGTTTTTACTGTATTATATTTGATATTTTCGACCAATTCGCTGAAAAGGTTATAACTCTCTTTTTTATATTCAACTAAAGGATCTTTTTGGTTATAAGCACGAAGACGAATTCCCGTTTTCATGTTATCCATCGTATAAAGATGCTCTCTCCATGCTGTATCTAAAGTTTTTAGATAAAACTCTCGCTCGACATCTCCTCTGAGTGTTTCATCTAAAACGGCCATTTTATCATCATAGAATTTTTTGATATCTGAAAGAAGTTTTTCATAAAGATCATCATAGTTAAGTGATTTGAGTGATTCACCATCGAGAGTAAAATTAATCTCTTCTCTTAGCATAAGAGAGAGTTTTTCAAGATTAAAATCTTCTGGAGCGCTTCCACTAAATATGCTACATTCGACAAGTAAACTTAAAAGATATTCTTCTCTGATAAGATCAATTTTTGCTGCTGTATCATACTCAGGATTTAAAAGCTCATTTCTAAATTTATAAATGATTTTTCTTTGCTCATTTGCTACATCATCATACTCAACAATTTGCTTACGCCCTTCATAATGAAGCTGCTCCACTTTTTTCTGTGCTTTTTCAACCGCACGTGTTACCATTTTTGATTCTATAAACTCGCCATCTTCAACACCAAGTCTTTCCATAATAGCTTTGATCTTGTCTGAACCAAAAATACGAAGAAGACTATCTTCAAGTGAAAGATAAAATTGAGTTGTTCCCGGATCACCCTGACGACCTGAACGTCCACGGAGCTGATTATCAATACGACGGTTCTCATGTCTTTCAGTCCCTAAGATGTATAAACCTCCAAGATCTTTGACCTCTTGGCTAACTTTAATATCGACACCACGTCCAGCCATATTTGTAGCAATTGTTACAGCACCTTTGACTCCGGCAAATTTAATAATCTCACCCTCTTGCGCGTGATTTTTCGCATTTAACACTGTGTGTGCAATCTTCTGTTTCTTCAAAAATTCATGCAGCTTTTCAGATTTCTCTATCGATGCTGTACCGATAAGAACAGGCTGACCATTTATTGAAAGCTCTTTTATCTTTTCTACAACTGCATCAAATTTTTCAAGTTCAGTTTTATATATAAGATCATTTAAATCAGCACGAGCAACAGGAAGATTTGTAGGAATCGAAACAACATCAAGATTATAAATCTGTGCAAATTCTGTAGCTTCTGTTTGTGCAGTTCCTGTCATACCGGAAAGTTTGTCATACATTCTAAAATAGTTTTGAAATGTAATATCTGCAAGTGTTTGAGTTTCTTGCTTGATTTCTACGCCCTCTTTTGCTTCAAGTGCCTGATGCAGACCTTCTGAAAACCTACGTCCTTCACTCAGACGTCCTGTAAACTCATCAACAATGACTATTTCACCCTCATTGACAACATAATCAACATCGATTTCAAAAAGATAATTTGATTTTAATGCTTGATCCAAATGGTGTGAAAGTGTCGAGTTCTCAACACTATAAAGGTTCTCAACTCCAAAAAGCTCTTCAGCTTTTGTGATCCCCTCTTCTGTGATAAGTACAACCCTATCTTTTTCATCTACAGTAAAATGCTCATCTTTCACCATTTTTAGAGCAACACCGTTTGCTTGTTTATAAGCTTCTAAAGTTTTATTGACCGGTCCAGAGATAATAAGCGGAGTTCTTGCTTCATCAATCAAAATTGAATCCACTTCATCAACGATAACAAAGTTGTGTCCGCGTTGAACCATATTTTCTTTCGTATAACTCATATTGTCACGAAGATAATCGAATCCAAATTCATTATTTGTTCCATAAGTAATATCTGCATGATACTGCTTACGCTTTTCATGAGGATCATTTATACTTTCTAAAACAACGCCGACACTAAAACCTAAAAACTCATACAAAGGTGTCAAATCTAAAGCATCACGGCGAGCAAGATAGTCATTTACAGTTACAAGATGAACACCTTTTTTAGTCATAGCGTTTAATATGATAGGGAGAGTCGCAACAAGAGTTTTACCCTCACCTGTTTTCATCTCGGCAATTCTGCCTTCATGTAAAACCATTCCGCCTAAAAGCTGGACATCATGATGACGCATACCAAGAGTTCTTACAGATGCTTCTCTTGTAATTGCAAAAGATTTTTCTAAGATATCATCTAAAGTTTTACTTTTATCTAAAATAAGGTTTTGAAGTTCGCTAAATGTACCTTTTAGTTCATCATCACTCATTTTTTTGTAAAATTCTTCTAAAGCGTTTATATTATTTATACGTTTTTGATACTTTTTCAGCTCTCTGTCATTTTTAGTTCCGAATACTTTGCCTACGAACGCTTGTAGCATTTTAAACCTTGTCTTAAATTTTTTTTATTCTATCATACTAAAGATATATTTTGGCTAAATAGGCTACTAAGCGCTATATATAATTGATTTGATATAATAATGAAAAAAAATGGAGTAATATGAAAAAAACAATAATCTTATCGCTTTTATGTGCGAATCTTTTTGGTTTTGCAGAAAATCTAACTACCTTTTCGGCGCATTTTGTACAAACAGTTGTAGACGATAAAAAAACGACGATAAAATATAATGGCGATATCAAAGCAAAAAGACCAAATATGGCTATGTGGAACTATACAAATCCAGTCAAAAAAGAGATCTACATCAATAGTTCAGATCTTGTGATTATCGAACCGGAAATTGAGCAGGTGATACTTAAAAAAGTGGGTAATACGATCGCATTTTTTGAGATGCTAAAAAATGCCAAAAAGGTAAACAATGAACTTTATAAAGCAACATATGAAAAACTAAAAATCGATATACATGTTAAAGGCACAAAAATTTTATCAATTACATATCTTGATGAATTAGAAAACAGAGTCACGATACAATTTACAAATCAAGTAGAAAATGAAAAGATAGATGATAAAGCATTTACGGCAAAAATACCTGCAGATTTTGACATAGTTCATCAATAAGAAGTTTTACATGTAAGCAAAGTGCTTACATGTAAAGAGTTATACTGGCTTAATAACTACGCCATATTTACTTTCTGCTACATCACGAGCTTCAAGATGATAATCTTTGATTTCATTGAAATTGAGGTATTTATAAACACTCGCTTCTTTACCCTCAAGTTTTTGTGGAACGATACTCATATACTCTTCAACTGTTGGGATACGCCCAAGTTTAGCACATACAGCCGCTAATTCTGCAGAACCAAGATAAACTTGAGTCCCTTTTCCTAGACGGTTATCAAAGTTACGTGTAGAAGTCGAGAACACAGTCGAACCTGGACGTGCACTTGCTTGGTTCCCCATACAAAGAGAACATCCTGGAACTTCAGTTTGTGCTTCTATAGCGTTATAAACATCATAGTAACCCTCATTAATAAGTTGTTGCTCATCCATACGAGTTGGAGGAACGATCCAGAACTTCTCAACAGCAACTTTACCCTCACCGCGCATTACTTCACCAGCTGCACGGTAGTGACCGATGTTAGTCATACAAGAACCTAAGAATACTTCATCGATTTTCTCACCAGCAACTTCACTTAAAAGTTTAACGTTATCTGGATCATTTGGACATGCAAGGATTGGCTCTGTGACTTGACTTAGATCGATATCGATAATAGCTGCATACTCAGCATCCGCGTCAGGTTTCATAAGTGTAGGATTAGCCAACCACTCTTTCATTTTATCTGCACGACGTTGAAGCGTACGAGCATCTTGGTAACCATCAGCGATCATAGACTCGATCAATGTCACATTTGATTTTAGATATTCAATAACTGGTGCTTCATTAAGAAGAACAGTACAAGCAGCAGCTGAACGCTCAGCTGAAGCATCAGAAAGCTCAAACGCTTGCTCAGCTTTTAAGTTTGGAAGACCTTCGATCTCTAAAATACGTCCATTAAAAATATTTTTCTTGCCTTTTTTCTCAACAGTCAAAAGCCCTTGTTGAATAGCAAAATAAGGAATAGCATTTACAAGGTCACGAAGTGTGATACCCGGTTGTAACTCTCCGCTGAAACGTACAAGTACAGATTCTGGCATTGTAAGAGGCATACTTCCAGTAACACCAGCAAACGCAACGATTCCAGATCCACCAGGAAAAGAGATACCTATTGGGAAACGTGTATGGCTATCGCCACCTGTTCCTACAGTATCAGGAAGAGTTAAACGGTTCAACCATGAGTGGATAACTCCATCACCCGGACGAAGTGCAACACCTGAACGATTTGAGATAAAGTCTGGCAAAGTGTGGTGCATAATCACATCAGAAGGCTTTGGATATGCCGCTGTATGACAAAACGATTGCATAACTAAATCAGCTGAAAAGCCTAGTGCTGCGAGTTCTTTGATCTCATCACGAGTCATTGGACCAGTTGTATCTTGACTGCCTACAGTTGCAGTAACCGGCTCAACGTACATACCTGGACGAACACCAGTTGTTCCACAAGCCTTACCTACCATTTTTTGTGCAAGAGTATAGCCTTTGCCTGTGTCAGCAGGTTGTACTGGAGTCAAGAAAAGATCTGAAGTTCCAAGACCTAAAACACCACGAGCTTTAGCAGTTAAACCACGACCGATGATAAGTGGAATACGACCACCAGCACGTACTTCATCAACGATAGTATTTGGATTTAATGTAAATGTAGCGATACATGTACCATTCTTATGAGCTTCACCTTTAAATGGGTAGATCGTCACGACATCGCCAGTTTCCATTTGTGTAACGTCTAGTTCTAGTGGAAGTGAACCAGAATCTTCACATGTAGCAAAGAAGATAGGAGCAATGATGTTACCAAGAACAACACCACCGGTACGTTTATTTGGAACGCCAGAGATATCATCACCCATATGCCATTGAACAGAATTTACGCCAGATTTACGGCTAGAACCAGTTCCTACAACATCACCAACGTAAGCAAGGGGATGACCTTTTTCTTTTAGAGTTTTAATCGTAGCTAATGCGTTATCCATTCTTGATTGAAGCATAGAGTTTGCATGTAAAGGGATATCCGAACGAGTAAACGCTTCTGATGCAGGAGAAAGATCATCTGTATTTGTTTCACCAGGAACTTTATATACAGTTACCGTGATCTCTCTTGCTAGCTCTGGTTTTGAAGTAAACCATTCAGCATTTGCCCAAGAAGTCATAACTTCTGTTGCAGCTGTATTTCCTGCTTTGTATAATTCTTCAACATCATTGAAAGCATCATAAACAAGAAGTGTATGTTTTAAAGCTTCTACTGCTTCTTTTACAACAGAACCATTTGCTGATTTTAATGCATCAACCAATGGTTTAACATTATAACCACCAAGCATCATTCCAAGCATTTGAGTTGCTGTTTCACAACTGATAGAATCAATTTTCACATTTTCTTGAACTATGTCATTTAAAAATGCTGCTTTCACATAGGCTGCGTCATCAACACCAGGAGAAACACGATTTGTTAATAGTTCAACATAATAACTAGCGTCACTATCACCTTTTTTGATCATCTCTATCAACTGCGCTGTTTGTTCAGCTGAAAGTGGAAGTGGAGGAACACCCAACTCTGCACGCTCAGCAACGTGAGCTTTATAATCTTCGATAAAAGCCATCATGACTCCTCTTAATTTTATTTTATCTTCGATTATAACTGAAAAATTTATTCGTTTTTTTATTGTGTTAACTATAGTAACACTTAAAGTAAGATTTTTTTATAAAATGTATAGTTTAGTAACATTTTATTACAAAATCTCTCTTATCCCCTTTGAATTAGGTTCAGAAAGTATGCCACTATCTTCAAGCTGTTCTATAACACGTGCAGATCTGTTATAGCCTATTTGCAACCTTCTCTGAAGATAAGATATTGATGTCTTCTTTTCAGACAAAATGATATTTTTTGCTTCTTCGTAAAGTGGATCAAGCTCTTCATTAGAGTCCGAAGAAGAACCGCTTCTACTGTATTCATTTTCTTCGACTAAAAAGCTTTTGTCATAATCGGGTTCGCGTTGTGACTTAATAAAGTCAACGATCTTCTCGATCTCCTCTTCTGTAGTCCAAGGCGCATGAAGACGTACAAGTCCGGTTGCACCAGGAGGCGTAAAAAGCATATCGCCACGACCTAATAGTGACTCAGCACCCTGCTGATCTAAGATAATTTTACTATCTATTTTCTGTCCTACTCTATAACTGATACGTGATGGAAGATTTGCTTTAATAAGACCTGTGACAACATCAACAGATGGACGTTGCGTAGCAACGACCAAGTGAATCCCTGCAGCTCTTGCCATTTGAGCAAGTCTTGCGATGGAGTGTTCTACATCTTTTCCGCTTGTCATCATTAAGTCAGCTAGTTCATCAATGATGATTACGATATATGGAAGCTCTTTGCCACCCTCTTTTTTTATCTTTTCATTGTAGTTTTCTATATTTTTTGTGCGAGTATCACTCATCATCTCATAACGGCGTTCCATCTCACTAACCATGTTGTTAAGTGCTACGACAGCTTGTTTTGCTTTAGTGATAACTGGAGTCAAAAGATGCGGAATATCATTATAGATAGAGAATTCAAGCATTTTTGGATCTATCATCAAAAGACGTAATTGATCTGGAGAATTTTTGTAAAGCAAACTAAGAATCATCGAGTTAATACCGACACTTTTTCCACTTCCCGTAGTTCCTGCTATAAGCAAGTGAGGAAGCTTTTTCAGATCTGTAATGAAAGGTCTTCCGACAATATCTTTTCCAAGAATAAGCGTAAGCGGAGACTTTGATTCTTGAAAAAGCTGACTCTCTATAAGATCTCTCATATAGATCGTTTCCACTGTTTTATTGGGAATTTCTATACCAACCACATCTTTTCCGGGTATCGGTGCTTGAATGCGGATAGTCTGAGCACGTAGAGCCATTGCGAGGTCATCTTGAAGATTTAAAATTTTAGAGACTTTGACATTTGCGGCAGGTTTAAACTCAAATGTAGAGACAACAGGTCCAGCGTAAGTTCTAATAACATCGCCATCAATATTAAAGTGTGCAAGTTTTGCTATAAGGTCTTTGATCTTATCATCAAGTTCAACTTCATCTACCAGATTTGTTTTCGCAGGAACCTTTTGTAGAAAATCTGCTGATGGAAGCTTAAAGTTTTTAGGTTTATCTACTTTTCCTTTTTCAATATTTTCAAGTAGTTTTGTATTTTCTTCAAGTTCTTCAACAATCACGGCACCCTTTTTCTCTTTTACTTTTTTTGCAAGAGAAACAATAGTTTTTGAGCCCTCTTTTTCATTATCAAACTCTTCTTGAATTTTATGTACAACTTGAGGCTCTTTTTTCTCTTCTCTTTTTATTAGTTTGATCTCAAAGGCAGTATCATCGACTTCATTCAAATTAGCTTGATAAACTTCTTCGGGTTCTTGGTAAACATACTCTTCTTTGAGAGATTCGTATACTAGTTCTTCCATTTTTTCTTCAGACTTTTGAATCTCTTCTTGAGCTTTTTGCTGTGCCGCTTGTTTTTGCTCTTGGACTCTAATTTTCTCTTTCTCTTGCGCTCTCATTTTTGCTTTTTCTCGGCTTACATGTAAGTAGTTTTTAAAAATATCAAATCTTTCTAAAAGAGGTTCTATGAGTTCGTGAAAAGTCTTATCAAAATAGATGGTCACACCTACGATAGTCGTTACAAACCAAAAAATCCAAACACCAAAAAGACCGATAAATGGAGCAAGAAATTCGACAAAATCTGCTCCAAGTGTTCCTCGAAACTCATTTGAAATAATCAAGCCCTGAAAAATGATAAATGAAAAAAAGATCAATACAGACGCTAGAGTAACTTCCAAAGATCTTAGAGTAAATGTCGGATATCTATACATGTAATAAAGTGGGTAAAGAAGAATAAACGGATAAATATAAGAGAGATATCCAAAAGTCTCATGGTTAAATTGACCAAAAAGGGCTCCCAGCTTTCCTATAATAGCACTATCAGCAAGAATTGTTGAAACTCCAAGATAAATAAAAATACCAAAAACTATAATAAATAATATATTTCGCAATAAAAAATCCTAATGTAAAATGAAAGTGGAGTATAGCAAAAAAAGTAGCACAGAGGCTACTTTATGTAGTTTACTAAAGAAAGTTGGGAAACTTTTGAGATGCTTGAATAGATAGCTTGATAATTTAATTGGAGCTGGCTTAGTTGTAAAGTCGCCTGGGCGATATCTGTATCAGTAACATTTGAACGCATACTTTTGGCACTAAGCGTCAAGGTTTGTGCACGGTCAGCTGCTGCTTGAAGAGATTGTGACTGAACACCTGATTTTGATTGTTCCTTTGAAATGTGCCTATCAAGATTATCTATCATCTGAATACCGTTTTGAATTCCAGCATTTCTAAGATCACCTGATGATGCATCTGCTCTATATTTACCCTGCTCTACTGAGCTAATAATCGCATCGATACTAGCAAAAAAATCTGTTTTAGGATCGCTAATTGTTAATGCGCTATTTGCATTAAACTCCAAACCTGAACCTATAATCGTAGTGCTTGCACTATTTGCATCAGAGAATGAGATATTCGCTTTTGTTGTACTTGTATTCTTGTCTTCAAATTTTATTTGTCCTTTTAGATCAAGAGAAACTGTTGACTTAGAATCAGCGAGTGCTACGGCAGTATCATACGCCAAACTTGTATTACTTGCAGGCAAAGTATTGCTCACTGCCATATTAATGACATCTGTGAGCTGTTTATATGTCATATTGTTGCCGTTTACAGCTACTCTTGGAGTTGACATGTCATAGATAGAATAGTTTGTCGTTCCCCCATCAAGTGAAAATGTAGAACCACCTTCAGCCAAGTCTATTTGAGCAGTAAAAGGTGTTCCATTTATATTCGTACCTGTCAATTTCAACTGTTGAGTAATACCATTTGCGGCATCAACAAAAGGAGATGTTCCTGCAACATCAGATAATTTTGTATTATTGGTTGCATAAGAGTTATCTGATTTCACTATTTGTGGAACATTTGATAAAAGCTTATTTCCAGATTGAGTAAATGCTGCATTATCATAAGTTATTCCAGCATTTGAAGAGAGTCCAGCTGTAGTATTATTACTAGCATCCAAAGATGTGAGCTGAATATTTATGCCATTAGTCGCGCCGGTTGCTGTGGAAAAGTTTATCTGACCATTGCTCATATTGATTGAAAAATCAGGTGTTGTTCCATATGAACCTTTAATAGCAGTAAGAAGATCTTGCACTGTTGATGTGGCACCTATTGTAAATGAGCTTGCAACTGAACTTCCATTTGCATTTGTACCGCCTAAACTAATAGAACTAATATTTGATGGGAAAATATTTTTCAACAATGTACTAGAAGTTGCTAGATCTCCAAATTGTGTTCTCATATCCATATTTAAGCTAAAACTATCAGGTGTAAACTGATCTTGCTGTTGCCCAACTTGAGATGTGTAACTTGTAAGTGCACTTTTTGTAAAATCTACAACGTGAGTTCCATTACTATTTAAAGTATCGAGATTTGTAACAGCCCCACTTGAATCAACATTCCCAACCATATGAAAGTCAAGTTTTGAACTTCCTGGTAAATTATCTTGTATCTCAATTTGTCCCGTTGCATTTAGGTTGACACTAACTACTTTATTTGTTGATGTATTTCCATATGCTTGACCGATCTTGTCTAACAGACTTTGAACTGAATCGCCATCGTTCATATTAATAGTTGTTTTAAAAGTAGCACCATCATGCTTGGTTCCAGCGATATAAAAATGGTTTTGCGAACTTGTATTATCCACAGCCGTAGTAGAAGCACCCATAAGATCTCTTATCGTATCGCTAGGTGCTATAAACTGCTGTGTACCACTACTTGCAGGTAATAAAGTATCTGTCATAATTGATGGGTGAAGGGCAGACTGATTAAGAGTTTGCACATTTGTTGTAATCATTCTTTTGGTCGTACTCTCTTGACCTAAAAACATATCAGAACCCGGAATATTGTATGCTTGAGTAGCATTTGAACCCAAAAAAGATGTCAAAGACTGATCATTTCCAAGATAATTTCCATTAGCGTCTATAGGCTTTTGATTAACCATAGAACCTGAAAAAATATATTGACCATTTATTGATGTATTTGCCAAACTTTTCAGTTGTGTCTCAAGTCCTCTCATCTCACCCGCTAATGCTTGCATACTCTCTTGAGAGTTGGCAGCTGAACCAGCCTGTATAAGTTTTGTTTTGAACTGATCTAGAGTTGATGTCATAGAGCTTATAGTTGAATCAGTTTGTTGAGAAAATTTCAATCCACTGTTTGCGCTGGTGGATACTTGCTTAAAAGTATTTATCTCATTGTCAAGTCTCATTGTATCAGCAAACGAAGTTGGTGCTTCATATGCATATTGAAACTTCTGTCCCGATGCAATTTGTCTATTTACATCAAAAAGTTGCTGACTAAGATTATTTGAATTAGAATTTTGAACCTGATAATACATATTCTGCGTTATTCTCATATCACATCTCCATCTATCGTGCGTTTACTCATAAAACCTTTTAAGCAATAAAAGTTCCATTAAAGTCTTCACATGTATATCGTCCAATACATTTATAATTTAAGCACTACTTCTAAATCTTATTTTAATAATTTTTTTTGTACAATTCTATTCTTCAAAAATGCCTGCGTGGTGAAATGGTAGACACGGCGGATTCAAAATCCGCTGTCGCGAGACATGGCGGTTCGAGTCCGCCCGCAGGTACCAGCCCCTATTATAAGGATTTAAAAGCCTTTTTATCCAACTTAAGAAAACTTCAAAAATTACTAAGAGTACAATTTAGGGTACAATTTTGTTTATGCTACAAAATAAAATTTCGATGTTATATCAAAAAAAACAAACTTATACTTGTATCTTATACCCTATTTTCTAGGTCTATTATTGATCCTGTATTAAAATAGTATGCATGTAGCGATTGCTAAGCACACATACGAGTCCTACAAAGAACAAATATAATTTAGATGGTTACTTGCTCCACTCATCACTCAAAACTTCCGCTTGTTGCATCACCAACTCTAAAGCCTCTTGTGCTTTATCTGGCGGATATTTGTATCTTTTTAGAATTATTCTGATGATATTTCTCATTTTAGCTCTCACCGACTCTTTTTTTTGCCAATCTACACTGATGCTACTTCTCAGTTTTGCTGTGAGTTCTATGGCTATCTTCTTAAGAATCTCATCACCCATCTCTCGTAGTGCAGATTCATTTTCAGCAAGGGCATCATAAAATGCAAGTTCATCGAAGCTCAGTCCAAGATCTTGACCATGTTTGGTCGCTTCTGCAAAATCTTTTGCCATCTGGATGAGTTCTTCTATGACTTTGGCTGTCTCTATCGCTCTGTTATGGTATCTTCCTAATGTAGCTTGAAGTCTAT
>JAVHRU010000017.1:0-5242 GCA_036171835.1 Sulfurimonadaceae bacterium
GTTGATAGTAGTTGTGACAAAAGGCGTTAATTTGTATGATGTGTGTGTGATCGGTGCTGGGATCAATGGCTGTAATGTTGCCTATTTGTTAACAAAGAGCGGTAAAAAAGTTGCTCTTTTTGACAAAGAGTCTATTGCAGCTGGGGGAAGTGGCGCAGCTGGTGCTTTTATCTCTCCTAAGTTTTCCAAAGGTGGAGAGCTTAAAGAACTCATAGAAAAATCATATCTCTTTTCTCTTGATTTTTACTCTCAAAACTTCCCCTCGTTTCTTAAAAAAGCACCCTTATTGCATATAGCCAAAGAAGAGTTTGACGCCAAAAAATTGATCGCTTTTAAAGAAAACACAACACTTAAAATAGGAAAAACTCCCTTACAAGTAAGCCAAATCCTCACCAAAGAAGCACAGCAGAATGAAAATGTCTACTTGCTTAATGGCGGAGTCGTAGATGCGCAAGATGTATGTCGTGCAATGGCTGAGGGTACCGATTTTTTTCATTATGAAGTGAAAAATCTTGTTTGGCAAGATGGATATTATGAAGTAGGCGACATCAAAGCAAAAGAGGTCGTTTTAGCTTATGGCGCATATGAGCCGATCATAAAGGAACCATACATCAATCTTCGTGGTATCTGGGGACATCGAGTAGATATTCGTACTTCAACACGTACAGAAGTGACAATGCATCATCATGTCTCCATCTCCAAATGCGAAGATGGAAATATGGCGATAGGCGCGACGCACAACGTACATTATCATCCGCAAAAAAATCCAGAACCTTATGATATAAACGAGGGCAGAGAAGAGCTTTTAAAAAAGGCAAATCTCACTATTGAACTCAAAAATGTCGAGATTTTAAAAGATTATACAGGACTTCGTAGCGGTTCAAATGATTATCTACCACTTATTGGGCGAATGGTTGAGAGTAAAAACAGTACTGATGAGCCGAGTTATTATCCTAATCTGACTATGATAAACGGTGTAGGCGGCTATGGCTTTGTTCTCGCACCTTACATTGCAAAACAGTTGTGTGAGTTTATAGTTGATGGTAAAGAAGTTGATGAATTTTTAATGCCTTTACGATTTTATAAAAGATATATCAAAGGGCTTACTAAAGGCAGATGATTTATATACTATTTATTTTTTTTACACTTGTCATACTGACATTTTTTATCATTCAGGTGCAATATTTCTTTTTATTTGATCCAAAAAAACACCGAAGAGAGTTTTTGGATGAAAGATACACTCCGCTTGATGTTCAAGCAGAAGACGGAACTATCTTAGAGGGGATTGAGTTTACTCCAAAGCATTTTACACATACGATTTTTTATATTGGCGGACGTTCTCAAGATAGTGTCGCACTCATTCACAAACTTGCCTTTAGTTTTGAAGGGTATAGAATTGTGACCTTTAATTATAGAGGATATGGCAGTTCACAAGGTTCACCATCTGAGCTAAATGTTTACGAAGATGCTTTATATGTGGCTAAAAAACTACAACAACGCTATGGAGAATTTAGCATTATAGGCTTTTCTCTTGGAAGCAGTGTTGCAGCTTACGTGGCATCCAAGATAAAAGTAGAAAAGCTTTTTTTACTTGGAGGATTTGACAGTGTTTTTCATATCATTAGAAATAAAATCCCTTTACTTGCATCGTTTTTGATACGCTATAAGTTTAATACGGCTTTACATGTAAGCAGTGTAAACGCTCCAACTTATCTAGTATCGAGTAAAGATGACGATGTAGTGCCGATAAAAAATGCCCATAATTTAAAAATTAGCATCAAAAATCTGGCAGAGTTCAAAGAATTATCTAGCTACAATCACGACGAAATTTTATTTTCTTCAGAGAGTATAAATCTGGTAAAAAAGGCATTAAATTGAAAAAAGAAGCTATCATACTACTTAATATGGGTGGACCAAATAACCTAAATGAAGTGGAACTTTTTTTAAAAAATATGTTTAGTGATCCAAATATTTTAACAATGAAAAGTGGCTTGCTACGAGGGTTTATAGGCGGTATGATCACTTTTTTAAGAACTGAGTCTTCTCAAGAGATATACCGAACGATAGGTGGAAAATCTCCTATCGTCGACTTAACAAAAGAGATCGTCGCAAAGCTTCAAGAAATCGTAGGCGATGAAGTCCTAGTGGATTTTGTTATGCGTTATACTCCTCCGTTTGCGCCCGAAGTAATTGAAAGATTAAAAGCTAACAATGTATCCAAAATCTATCTTATCCCGATGTATCCACAGTACTCAACGACTACAACAAAATCTTCGCTTGATGATTTTTATGAATGCTTACATGTAAGCGGACTCGATGCGACTGTGTATGAGATCAAGCACTACTTTGAAAATGAGGATTATAATAAAGCGGTATTAGAACGCATAAAAGAGACGATGGATGACAGTAAATACGAGGATTATGACCTTATATTTTCAGCACATGGTTTGCCTCAAAAGATCATAAAAGCAGGGGATCCTTACCAAAGCCATATAGAAAAAAATGTGCAGATATTAAAAGAGATGCTCCTTGACCGTGGCATGAATTTTCACGAAATCCATTTAGCGTATCAGTCAAAAGTAGGGCCATTAAAATGGCTTGAGCCCTCTCTTGGAGACAAACTAGAAACGGTTAGAAATAGAGGTGTTGTGATCTATCCACTCGCCTTTACTGTAGATAACTCTGAGACAGATTATGAACTCGCTATCGAGTATAAAGAGTTTGCAGAAGAACTTGGGTTTAAAAGCTATAAAGTGTGTAAATGTGTCAATGATCATCCACTTTTTATTGACGCACTTGTTGAGATCTACGAAAAAATGAAGTAGTATGATGAAAGTAGTTATATTTGATATGGACGGCACGCTCATAGACAGTAAAAAAGATATAACAAGCTCCATCAACTATGTTCGAAAAACTAACTACGATCTTCCTCCGCTAGATGAGCAGTTTATAGTCGATGTGATCAATATGCCCGTACGCAATCTCCCAGAACTTTTTTATAATACTCCGATATATCTAGAGGAAGACAGAGTACTTTTTGAAGAACATTATTTTGAAGAGTGTGTCCTTCATCCTTATCTTTATGAGGGTATTGCAGAGAGTCTAGAAGAACTCAAATCCTTACATGTAAGGCTAAATGTTGCGACAAATGCACCTACGATCTTTGCAAAAAGAATGTTGAAACACTTACATGTAAGCGATCTCTTTGACACAATTATCGGTGCAGATACAGCAAAAGCTTCAAAGCCAGATCCTAAGATGCTAAAAATGATCCTTGAAAAATATGATTTTAAGCACACTGCAAATAAGACTTGGATGGTCGGAGATAATTCCAAAGATATCGAAGCCGCGCGTAATATTTCTATCTCATCTATTTTTGCTACTTGGGGATTTAGTGCCGAGGGAGAAGCAGATTTTATAGCCAAGCATCCACTTCATATCGTCAATATCGTAAAAAATCAGGTAGAATAGTTTCTAAAAAAGTGGAGACTCTATGTTTGAACCTGATTTAATAATTTCCTATGTTTTAATGGGATTTTTCTTTTTAAGACAGATCATGATCTTAAAACGTCCAAATAAAATAAATTATTCTCCTTTGGTCCTTGGTATCGGGGCTATCTTTGCCCTTGTACACTTTATTCTTTACTTTGAGCCAGATAATTTTATCCTTGTCTTAAAAGAATCCTCATCCTCTTTACTCGTTTCACTTTTACTCTATGTGATGATGAATGTTTTGCATCAGGCACAAAAAAATGATGAAGAACAGATTCAAAGGGAATTTTCATCCGCTATGGCTTCTAAAATCTATCAGATGAAAGAGTATATAGGAATGCTCGAAGACAAAATTGCACAAATGCGAGATGATGAAAATCAATCGCTTTTTGGTATAAGAGAAGATATCAAAAATGATCTCTCTGCCCAAAAGCTTATACAAGCTAATCAGGAAAAATTCATACATCAGTTTGAAGCTCTTATGCATCAGGAAAAAGAAATACTTAAAACCTTACAACAACTCCCTGAACTAGATCAAATCATGCATAATCATATCGATATTCTCCGCATATCTGAGCAAGACCATTTCAATCGAATTAAAAAAGCGTTCGATCAGGCAAATGACAACAGATGTGATATCAAAGAAGAGATAGCTGATGTCAAACATGAGATTGATCTACTTAAATCAATTTCCAAAGATGTAGCAGAAAAGATCATCGAGGCAACACTTTCAGAACTCTCAGGTGTTATCTTAGAGTTCCAAAAACAGCTCAATACTTTGCGCGCTCAAAGCGAAAGTGTTTCAACTTCCCTCTTTGAGAGTGAAAATATACTCGGTAATACACGTTCTAAAAGTGAGATGCTGATGAAACAGATCATTCTCTCATCAAAAAATATGAAAACACTTGTAGATAGTAGCCGTTCACTTACAATGATTTATGAGCCGATAAAAAATCTTATAAACGAGATTGAATCTATAAAATCTGATTATCAAGCCGCACATAGGGAACTTGGTGCTTTGGCAGCTCTTTTAACAAGCACAGAAAAAGAGCAGATAGAAGTTATGAAAGTAAAAGTAGATGAACTCAGTGAAAAATTGATTGAAAAGATCGATGTTTCACTTCAAAAGCTGCATACTCACTATCATATTGCTTCAAATGATGTTACAAGTGCCGTATCAGAACTTGCCAAAAAGGCGAAAATTGGGAGTTATGAAAAGCACTAGTTGTTAAAATAATTTTCTTACTAATCAACCAAGAGATGGAAAAAGGTGATCTCTCTTTTGTCTTGTATCTATAAAGTATAAAAATGCCAGCCATACTCCACTTGCTAACAACATACTCAAAGATGCCCATAGTGTCGAACTGCTAAATTGTGAAAACTTCATAATATTGCGAAGTAAAGGGATAAAAACTACAGACGCAAGAATAATACTCACTCCGCCAAGCATATAGATAATCCAAGGATTCTTCTCTTGTGGAACTGCTTTTATCAAATATGTCTGATTACGATTTGCTAAAATAAGAAGAAATATTGTTAATACAAAGGTAATAAATACACTGATGCGGATCTCTGTGTCATTGTAATGAAAATACTGTAAGAGTAGGTCTCCCACAATCAAAATAAAAGCGACACCACCTCCTTGGATAAGTGCAAAACCGATATTGGATAGTGCAAACGGACTTGTACTAACGCCTCTAGGCGGACGATTCATAATATTCGTAGCAGGTGGTTCTGATTCAAATACAAG
>JAVHRU010000018.1:0-21692 GCA_036171835.1 Sulfurimonadaceae bacterium
AAGTGCTTATTGGGTATGGGGATGAGTTTGAAATTAATTTTGGGTAGGTACTTATTTTACGCAGATTGGAAGTTGATAAAAAAGAGCTTTGCACTGACGTAGATAAAATTTATCAACATAATAACATGGTAGGTTTTAATAGTTACGGCGAGCAATTTCGGGGCATACATGTAAATCAGACTCTCACAGGAATTGCTATTGGCACGGAGGCGAGAAATGTTTAAACCTATTATACAAGAGAACTCTGCGACAAACCAAGAGTTACATGCCGAGATAGAACGTCTTGAGAAAATCATAACAGCCCTTATGAATCATGCCGAACGAAGTAGTAGTGCGCAAGGGTCGGATTTTAGTCTGTTACAAACAGCAGTTGTGCTAGAAGATGAAGTAAAACATCGCACAGAAGCATTAGAGGCAGCTTTGCAAGAAACCAAAAAAATTACTCGTGCCCTAAGAGAATCTGAATCTAAATTTCATCATTTAGTAGAGCAATCATTGGTAGGCATCACTTTGTCTGATGGGATGAAGTTTATTTATGCAAATCCAAAATTCTCCGCAATGATCGGCTATAGTCAAGAAGAGATATTAAACTTAGGACCATTAGATATCACATACAAAAGTGACCATAAAAAGATTCAAGAGTTAATCTCCAATGGGTTGTCTGGTAGGATAGGACCAGTAAATTTTACTTTTCATGTTGTACGTAAAGATGGAAAAATCATTATTGTAGAAGTAGCAGGAGGTACACCTATCAATATCAATGATAAGCCAACGCTCATCTCAGTTTGGTCGGACATTACAGCTAGGGTAGATGCTGAGAATGAAGTTAAAATATTAAATGCCGAACTACAAGAACAAGCTATAAAAGACCCACTAACTGGCTTATTTAATAGGCGTTATATGGAAGAATCGTTTGAACGTGAACTCATACGAGCCAAGCGAAATGGGGAATCTTTAAGTGTGATCATGGGAGATTTGGATTATTTTAAAAAGGTTAATGACACATATGGTCATTTGGCAGGAGATGAAGTCTTAAAGAAGTTTGGTGAACTCATGAAACAAAATGCCCGCGGTAGTGATATTTATTGTCGTTACGGCGGTGAAGAATTTTTGTTAATTTTACCGGATATATCTATAGAAAAAGCCGCTCAAAGGGCGGAAAAATTACGCTTTGCAATGGAATCTTCACCTATTGTTTTTAATGATCTAAGTATCTCAGTTACTGCCTCTTTTGGTGTTTCAACTTTTCCAGAAAATGGAGATAAAAGAGATATACTCATCTCAGAAGCAGACAAAGCACTCTATCAAGCAAAAGAGAGAGGACGCAATCAGGTTTATATTTGCAACTCTGACATATAAAAGCGTAGAGATGTTAAAAAATAGTTTTTAGAACTCTCCTAATATTTGAGTTAATTTATAATGTTATAATTTCGCACTTTTAAAAAAATAACCTACCATGTAAAAGAGAATTTATGGAATTTACTTTAGAAAAAACTTCAGGAAAAGCTAGAGTTTGTACTATCAAGACGGCTCACTCGACCATCCAAACGCCTGTATTTATGCCCGTTGGAACGGTTGGAAGTGTAAAAGCACTTGATATGGCTGATATGGAAGAACTTCTTGGCGCGCAGATAATATTGGCAAACACTTACCACATGTACCTTCGCCCCGGAGATAATGTCGTAGCCAAAATGGGCAAACTTCATAAGTTTACGACCTACCCTAAAAGCTTTCTAACAGACAGCGGCGGATTTCAGGCGTTTAGCTTGAGTGATATCTCAAAACCGAGGGAAAACGGTATCGAATTTCGCAGTCACATCGATGGAAGTAAACACTTCTTTACACCTCAAAAAGTGATAGATATCCAGCTCAATTTAGGTTCTGACATCATGATGATTTTAGATGACCTTGTCGCACTTCCAGCGACTCAAGAGCGTATCGCTGTTTCTATCGAGAGAACGACTCAGTGGGCTCAAGAGAGTATTGATTATTTTAGAGCAAAACAGGCCGAGGGAATCGGTACGGAGCAAAACATCTTTGCCATCATCCAAGGTGGAACAGACAAAGCTTTTCGCACCAAATCTGCGACCGAACTTTGCGCCATGCCTTATGACGGTTTTGCTATCGGGGGCTTAAGTGTGGGCGAACTCAACGAAGAGATGTATAAGACTGTAGAACACACAGTGCAGTATATGCCAGAGGATAAACCGCGCTATTTGATGGGTGTGGGAACTCCTGAAGATTTGATAGAAAACATCGAACGCGGTATTGATATGTTTGACTGTGTAATGCCTACAAGAAATGCAAGAAACGGCACGCTTTTCACCTCTTTTGGCAGGATCAATATCAAAGGCGCGAAGTTTAAAACAGATGATTTAGCAATCGATCCAGAGTGTGAATGTCTTACATGCAAGCGTTACAGCCGTGCGTATCTCAACCACCTTTTCCGCGCTCGTGAGATAACTTACTTTAGACTTGCAACGATTCATAATCTTCACTATTATTTGAATTTGATGAAGCAAGCTCGCGCGGCAATTTTAGCCGACAATTACGCTGAATTTAAAAAAGAATTTTATGCAAAAAGGAGTGAGAAATGACACTTGGAGTAAACATCGACCATGTAGCGGTTTTAAGAGAAGCGAGACGTGTGAATGATCCTGACATCATGATGGCACTTTTCACGGCGATTCAAGCGGGAGCAGACCAGATAACCATCCATTTAAGAGAAGATAGACGACATATCCAAGACAGCGATGCCCAAAAAATTATCACTTCAAGTGCCGTGCCTGTAAATTTGGAGTGCTCAGTCAATCAAAAAATACTTGATATCGTCTGTGACTTGCAACCTCACCGCGCAACTTTAGTACCAGAAAAACGCGAAGAAGTCACAACTGAGGGCGGACTTGATATCTTTAAAAATGAAGATGAAGTGCGCCGTGCGATAGAACAGCTTCATGATTCACTCATTCCTGTCTCACTTTTTGTCGATCCCACAAAAGAAGCGATGAAGATGAGCAAAGAGCTTGGCGCTGAGATGGTGGAGCTTCACACGGGAGAGTTTGCAAACCTTTTTGCGATGCTAAACTCCGCACTTAGCCACTCAAACCACAGCGTAAAAGAGCTTGAACTTCCTCGTTATGAACTCGCTTCTCGCCTAGAACATGCACTTGCTAGTCTGCAAGAGAGCGCAACTTATGCAAAATCTTTAGGTCTTGAAGTAGCCGCAGGTCACGGGCTAAACTACATCAATGTCAAACATATCACTGCTATCAAAGAGATAAGTGAACTCAATATCGGGCAAAGTATCATCGCGCGTTCTGTCTTTAGCGGGCTTGATACAGCGGTCAAAGATATGAAAAAGCTGGTAAACGCGTAGTGTTAAGAACTAAAGTTCAATGCAGCGAGGCACTAAATGCCGAGTCGTAAAAAAATCGCCATCAGCATCGGAGATATCAACGGAGTCGGACTTGAAATCGCTTTGAAGTGTCACGAAGAAGTCAGCCGTCTTTGTCATCCTGTGTACTGTGTGGATAAAGAAGTTCTTGAAGACGGCGCAAAAATCTTACGGGTAAGCGTTCCAAAAGACCTTATATGTAAGCCTTTGCATGTAGACATTACCATAGAACCCGCAAAAGTTACAAAAGAGAGCGGAGAGTATTCTTACCGTTCATTTTTAGAAGCGATAAAACTCTGTGAGGGCGGAGAATGTGACGCGATAGTAACGATGCCGATTCACAAAGAAGCATGGATGATGGCAGGTCTAAAATACAAAGGGCATACCGATATGCTTCGTGATTATTTCAAAGCTGAGGCGATTATGATGCTTGGATGCGAAAAGCTTTATGTAGCACTCTTTACTGAACATATTCCCCTTCGTGAAGTAGCCTTACATGTAAGAGAAGAAAAGCTCACTCCGTTCTTGCTTGACCTTCACAAAAGCATCGGCGATAAGCGCGTGGCAATGCTAGGACTCAACCCGCATGCAGGCGATAACGGCGCTATCGGCGATGAAGAACGAGAGATAGAAAAAGCAATCTCAAATGCTAACCAAACAATCGGCAAAGAACTCTTCTTCGGCCCAATAGTCCCAGATGTCGCATTCGCGCCCTACTTTAGAGATACGGTGCAGTATATCTGCGCAATGTATCATGACCAAGGTCTTGCACCGCTCAAAGCACTCTATTTTGATGAGAGTATCAACGTCTCGCTCAACTTACCCATAATCAGAACATCAGTCGATCACGGCACTGCCTTTGACATTGCCTACCAAAACAAAGCCCATACTCTGAGCTATATCAATGCAGTCAAAGCGGCTTTAGAGCTTTGCCGAGCGGAGTGAGTTTCACTCTGTAAAATTGGCGAATGCACCCTCTACGCTTAAAACATTTTTATAGTGTGTGTTGGTGATTTTTACGGTTTTTGTTAAAAGATCGCAGACCACTAACCGAAAGCTAGAACCCATGAACGGCTCTACGATGCAGATAATCTTTTGACCTATCTGGCGTGTGGTATGAACTGTGCCTTCAAGTGTTGGGAAAAAATATTGCGGATAACTCAGCGGCGTGATCTCGACAATATCAATGCGATGGGGGTTTTTGAGTGTTTCGACGATAAGCATAGCATCGTCATAACTCTCAAAATGAACACACCAATCATCAAATTTTTTGTTGAAGTGTTTTAAATCTTCATCCAAAAAACCGCCAGCTTGAGACTGCAGTGCAAATATACTCATCCAAAATTCCTTAAATATTTGCGTGATAATACAATAATTTAATTGATTAAAAAATTCTCTAGTTTCTAAAGCTCATTCCATCTTCCTTATAAATTCACGAATAGTTCACACTTCATAACATATAATTTCGTCAACACAGAGATGTGAAACTCAAAAAAACAAAAGGATCCTCGCTATGAAAAAAATTATTGCACTTGCATTAGCATTAGGCTTAACATCACTATTCGCAGCAGAAATGCCAGCATCTGACACTAAAGCAGAAATGAAAACTGAAAAACCGGTAATGGAAAAAACTGAAAAAAAAGTTTGTAAAACAACTAAAAAAGCTCACAAAAAAACTTATAAAGCAAAAAAAATAGAGAAAAAAGAAGAAAAGAAAGCTGAAGCAACAACACCTGTTCCAGAAGCAAAATAATCACTCCTATGAGAGAGGAAACTCTCTCATAACTTCCTTTTTTTCTTCAAATAAACCCTCATTAAATTTCCACTTTCTTTTACAGATTTTTATCATTTTAAATTTATTCTTCTATAAAAGAAGAAAGGTTATACTCGCCATTATAAGGAGTATTACCATGATAGCAGAGATAGTATTTGCCGCTGGGTGTTTTTGGGGCGTTGAGAAGCATTTTGAACATGTTAATGGTGTCATAGATGTCAAGTCGGGTTATGTCGGCGGCAGTTATGCAAATCCTGCTTATGAAGATTTGCTCAAAAATAAAAATTCTAAAGATAATTACACCGAAGCTGTAGATGTCAAGTTTGACACAACCAAGATCAGTGCAAACGAACTTATAAAAGATTTTTGGGAGCTTCACGACCCAACTCAAAAAAATAGACAAGGCAATGATATAGGCACGAATTATAGAAGCGCCATTTACTACACAAGTGAAGAACAGCACAAAATCGCGCTTCAAACAGAACAGGAGTATCAAAAGCTTTTAACAAAAGCTGGCTATGGTCAGATAACAACTGAAATCAAACCTCTAAAAAAGTTTTACGAGGCAGAGAGTTATCATCAAGATTATCTTAAAAACCACCCTTTTGGATACTGTCCAAACCATTCTACAGGCATAGAATTTAAAGATCAAAAGATTGTCAAAGATATGATTATGCCGCTTGGGGGTAAAGAGATAATCGTTCTTGTGGCTGAGGGTTACTGTCCATACTGTGAAAAATTTAAAAAGGATGTCACTTCGTCTTACAAAGGAACACTGCCTCTTCGACAAGCAACAGCGCAACAGCTTTCAAAATTCAATATAAAAAGTGAACTTTTTGCAACGCCGACTATCCTTTTTATACAAGACGGCAAAGAGGTGATCGGGCATAAAGGATATATGGATAAAGAGGAGTTTTACAAGACACTTGGAGCTTTTAAACTTGGCAAAGACTCAGAAGCTTATAATGTCGCTTTCAATAAAAGCACAGAGAACAGTTTTTGCAAGCAGTATGATATTTTTAACCATACTCCAGATGGTGTTTTTATTGATAAACTCTCAGGAGAGATTCTCTTTGATACAAGAGATAGATTTAACTCAGGAACCGGCTGGCTTAGTTTTTATAAAGCCGTAAATGGAACCGTTATCGAAAAAGAGGACAACAGCTACGGGATGCACAGAGTCGAGATCATCGCGAAAAAAAGCGGTATCCACTTAGGGCATGTATTTCCTTATGCAGATAATAAGAGAAGATTTTGTCTCAATGCGACCGTCTTGGAGTTTGTTCCAAGAGATAAAATAAAAAAATAATATTTCAGGGATTTTATATATGACAACACTCAAAATGCAACCAATGGGCCCATACCAGACGAACTGTTATATTCTTACATGTAAGGGAAAAGATTTTATCATTGATCCAGGAGTCGGTGCAACTCCTTGGGTACTGAAAAATGTCACAAATCCGGTAGCAATACTCAATACGCACGGACATTTTGACCATGTTTGGAGCAATCAAGAGCTCAAAGAAAAACTTAATATTCCTCTGTACACGCCAAAAGATGATGTTTTTTTACTCCATAGCAGTGACTGGATGCCGGATCTTCCGCCCTCGTATCCGGATATTGAAGTTGTTGGAGATGAGGAGTTTGATTTTGATGGCGTGAAAGTAAAGTTTCGTCATTTTCCAGGGCATTGTCCAGGATGTTCGACTATAGAGATAGAAGATACTATGTTTAGCGGGGATTTTATCTTTGAGCGTTCTATCGGCAGAACTGATTTTCCCTATTCAAATCCTGAGGATATGAAAAAATCTCTAGAAAAATTCAAGAAAATCAACTATGACAAAACGGTATATCCAGGGCACGGCGGCAGTACTACCATTAAAAAGGAACAGGCAATTTCAGATTATTGGATAAGAACTCTATAATCTTAGCGCCAAACTACTTTTTGTTACCCTCTCCAGCGCTTTCTAAAAGGTTCAGTTTAAGGACATGTCTTTCAGTGATAACCGTCTTGAAAAGGCCACTGAAAACTTTGACCTCTGTGACGAAAGCTTCTACTTCGACATTTCTTTTTCTACCCTCTTTGTGACGTACTTTTGCGATAATTTTAATGACATCTCCAAGTTTTACCGGAGATAAGAATTGACATTCACTCGCAACTAGAACCACATTTCGCTCATTGACAGCTGCCATAGCTGCGTAATCTGCTGCACTAAATACAAATCCGCCGTGGATCAGACCCATATCATCGGCAACCATATCTTCAGTTGTCACAAGTTCTACTTCAACATAACCTAGTTCAAGCTTATAAATTTCTCCGCAAAGATCCTGATTAATACTTTCATGCGTATTGAGATAGATAGTATTATCTTCTTGAAACTCTACATCAAGGTCTTCATCCCGTGATTCGACTATCTTTCTACTTTTTGCCATTTGTTTCCTTTATGAGTTTGACATACACCCTTCTTGGAGAAGGATATCCCTCAATCGTTTTACTACTATCGTCAGGATCTAAAAAATCTTCAAGGCTCTGCCCTTCTATCCACTCAGTTTTTCGTTGTTCATCTTGTGATGTAAGGGAAGTTTCTAAAATTTCAAAGCTTATAAAACCCGCTCTCATACACCAATTTTTAAGCGCAGGAATTGTTGGTACAAAGTAGATATTTGGGATTTTTGAATAACTTCCCTTCGGCGATAAAGCTATCTCTTCCTCTCCCTCGATATAAAAAGTATCCAAGATCACTTCACCTTTGTTTTCGAGTCCTTTATACAACTCTTTAAGCATAGCAACCGGATCACTTCTATGATACAAAACACCCAAACAGAAGATAAGGTCAAACTTCTCTTCATAATATGGAAGATGCTCTACACCCAAAAGTTCATAAACGATCTCTGTCTTTGCAAAGTGATTGATAAAATCAAACTGTGTCTTGTATAAAGAAGATGGATCAAAACCGACTAGTTTTTTGGGAACATCTTCTTGCATACGAAAAAGATAGTAGCCGTTATTGCAGCCAATATCTGCAACTTTTTTATCTTTAAGATTAAAGTGTGGACGTAAAAGATTATATTTTATATTACTCTTCCACTCCGTATCTATAAAAAGACCAAAAAGATTAAAAGGCCCTTTTCGCCACGGCATCATCATCCGCGCTGTCTCTTCTATTAGTATGGCATCGACTTCATCTTTACATGTAAGAGAAACCGTATTGCCTAACTCTAACTTTGCATCCAATTTTGGCAGTTTTTCTATGGCTTTTCGAAGTGGAGCAATATTCTTCCACGTCATCCATTTTTGCCGTTCTTCTCGTATCTCTTGTAAATTCATGTCCTAATTGTAACAACATCTTTGTTATAATCACGACAAAAAAATAGGAATATTATGCAAATAGAACAAAAAGCAACTGTTGTCTCTATGTCTGTAGCAACAATGCTAGTCATTGTGAAGATGACTATCGGTGTTATGAGCGGTTCTGTGGCAGTTCTCGCATCTGCAATAGACTCACTTTTAGATCTTTGTGTATCGGCTTTTAACTTTTTTGCTCTTGGTCATTCACAAAAAGAGCCCGATGAGAAATTTAACTACGGTAGATCAAAACTTGAGCCTTTAGCTGCGGTAATCGAGGGTACTATCATCGCTATCTCTGCTCTTTTTGTTTTATATGAAGCGGTTCAAAAAATCATCCATCAGTCACCAACACAGCATCTTGAAGAATCGATCTCAGTCATGCTCTTTTCTATCGTCATCACCGGTGGTTTGGTATTCTTTTTAGGTTACGTCGCTAAAAAAACAAACAATATGGTTATACGCGCCGATTCCCTTCACTACAAAACAGACCTCTTTTCAAATGGTGCAGTCTTGCTTGCTCTTGGGCTAATCTCTATGACAGGTATCGAGATCATCGACCCTATTTTAGGTATTGTGATTGCGGTATATATGTTTTACTCAGCGATTCCTATTATCAAAGAGGGAGTCTTGATGCTTTTGGATATTTCGATGTCTCAAGAGGAAGTAGAAAAGATAAAAGATCTTCTTGATCATGAAAAAGATATCACGGCTTATCATTTTTTAAACACAAGATGTGCAGGATCACATGTTTACATCTCAGTGCATCTAGTTTTTAATGTAACTGTCACGCTTTATGATGCGCATGTTGTCGGAGACAAGATAGAGTTGAAATTCAAAAAACTCTTTCCGGAGTACAAAGTTCATACAATGATGCATCTAGATCCCTATGATGATTCACAAATTAATGAAGATGAAGAGCAATATTAAACCCACTAAAAAGGAAAAAATATGAAAATACTAAGTATCGTTTCTACTTTGATTTTGGGAGGCACTTTGCTTTATGCTGATGCACCAAAAACAGAAGATGCAAATTTAGCATCTGTTATAAACTCAGGAAAAATGGCTGCGAAAACTCTACTTGAGACACTGCAACAAAATATGCAAGAGCATATGAAAAAAGGCGGTGTTATGGAGGCTTTGAATTTTTGTTCTACCGAGGCGTATTCACTTACAGACAAGGTAAATAGTCAGCTTCCAAAAGGGGTAACTACAAAACGGGTAAGTATACAATACCGAAATCCGGCAAATGGACCACAGAGGGATGAGATGAAAGTCTTAATCTCTTTGCAAGAGATGGAAACTGCAAAAAAAGTGTTACCTGAGTACGTTGTGGAGAAAGTGGATGAGCATACCTACAATTATTACAAACCACTTACTATCAACAATCAGGTCTGTTTAAAATGTCATGGAGATATTTCAGGAGATAAAGCCCTGCAAACAGCGATAAATGAAAAATATCCAACTGATAAAGCGATCAACTACAAGATGAATGATCTACGTGGAGCTGTAGTCGTAACTATTAAAAAATAAATAATTCTACCATGTAAGCACTCTTACATGGTAATAACCTATCTAAGCCTGAACTCTTTTTATAAGAGCATTTACACTTTCTCCCTTTTGTTGTAAAGAAGATGATAATGTAGATTTTAAACCGCTCATGCTCGTTAAAAGGTTTTTCAGTTTTGTAGCCACCTGCACTGCATTGTATTCACTATCAATCAGATAAACAAGTAAGAATTTCGATGGAGCCCAACGTACAAGCATATCATCTTGACGAATACTAATTTTAAACTTCTTGACAAACTCCCCTAGAGCTTCGCTATCATGAGAAAAATCTGGATTTGCATCTTCATCGACAGTTATAAGATTCATGCCGATCATCTTTTCATTAAAAACAGCAGCATCTTCGAAATTTTTAGCGATCTGTAAAAAATACTTTTTATCGTAAGCACCACTTTTTTTATCAATATTAACATTATTTTCAATCATAATACGTTTGATAAGATCTCGCGTAATATCAACAAATGTGACTATTTTATATTCTTGAACACTGCTGTCTATCTTGACAGAAAAAGCACATGGCTCGTAACTTTGTGTCAATATACTGACGATACGATCTATCTCTTCAAGCTTACCAATTGCATCAAACCAGGTCTCACCCTCTTGGAGTTTTTCCTTATGAAAGTAGGAAGGATGTGGAACAAAATTATCAACGACAGGTCCAAAATTACTGTTATACTCTTCAAAAGTATGAACACCAAAAAATTTGTTAAAAGCGTTATTTGTCGCAATATGGTTTTGTTGATGAAAAATGACAACCAAATCCTTTTGGGAGTCTATGACCGCCTGAATTAGGGGTAAACAAATCGTATCTAGCATCTTTAAAATCCTTATCTATTTTGTGATTAAGCTATCAAAAAAAAACGTATTTATTGTACCATAACTACAACCTGATATAATACGAAAACTATATTACATATAAAGAATCCTATGATACAACTTAACAATCTTTCTAAAAGTTTTACAACCCAAGAGCTTTTTTCAAATCTCAACTTTAAACTCGGCTCTGGCGATAAAGTAGGCTTAGTTGGTAGAAACGGAAGTGGAAAATCAACACTTTTTAAACTCATACTCGGTGAAGAGACTCCAGATACCGGAGAGATCATCATTCCAAGAGGCTATAAAATAGGTGCACTTAAACAGTATCTCTCATTTTCCGAACCTACTCTTCGTGAAGAAGCGGCTCTTGCACTTGCTGAAGATGATAAATTTAGCATCTATAAAGTGGAAAAGATTCTCTTTGGCCTTGGCTTTTCTCACGAAGACTTGGAAAAAGATCCTCTCTCTTTTTCAGGTGGATATCAGATTCGTATTAACCTTGCAAAACTGCTTTTGACTGAACCAAATCTTCTACTTCTTGATGAACCGACAAACTACCTTGATATCGTCTCTCTTCGCTGGCTCAAAGCTTTTTTGAAAAACTTTGAGGGCGAGATCATTCTCATCACTCATGATCGTGATTTTATGGATACGATAACAACTCATACCATGGGACTAATCCGTAGAACTTTACAAATTGTTACAGGCGATACCCATAAGTTCTATGCGCAGCTTAGTGCAAATGAAGAGCTCTACGAAAAACAAAAGATCAATCAGGATAAAAAGGTCAAAGAGCTCGAAGATTTCATCGCACGAAATAAAGCGAGAGCTTCCACAGCAGCTCTCGCCCAGTCGAAAGTCAAGCAGCTAGAGAAAATGGATCTCCTTGATGATCTTGGATATGACCCGACTCTCAGATTTGATTTTAACTTTAAAGACACACCTGCAAAAGTTTTACTCGAAGTCAAAGATCTCACTTTTGGATATACACCAGAAAATATCTTGTTTAAAAATATCTCTTTCGTTTTGGAAAAAGGAAAATGTCTTGGGATTATCGGAAAAAATGGCAAAGGAAAATCTACTCTATTAAATGTTATAGCAGGTGAACTAAAACCTCTTGGCGGAGAAGTGGCATATCACAGCTCAACAGCTTCAGCGCATTTTGGTCAGACAAATATTAGCCGACTCAGCCCAAATAACACAGTTATGGATGAGATCTATTCGGCAAATTCCAAACTTGGAGAATCAGTCGTACGAAATATCTGCGGCGGAATGATGTTTAGCGGAGAGAGTGCAAAAAAGAAGATATCTCTGCTTTCAGGTGGTGAAAAAAGTCGCGTGATGCTCGGGCAGATCTTAGCGCGTGATCTCAATCTCCTCTTTTTGGATGAGCCAACAAACCACCTTGATATGGATTCCATAGAAGCACTCACAAAAGCTGTAAATAACTTTGAGGGCTCAGTCCTCCTTGTCACTCACTCCGAAGAGCTTTTGCGCCGTGTATGTGACGCACTTATTATCTTCACAAATGATGGTGCTGAATATTTTGATAGCGGATATGATCTCTTTTTAGAAAAAATAGGCTGGCAAGAAGAGGAACTAGAGGAAAAGCAAAAACTCGCTCCAAAAATTAATAAAGCGGAAAATAAAAAACTACGTGCAACCCTCGTTCAAGAGCGAAGCCAAAAGTCCGCGCCTTTGAAAAAAGAGGTGGAGAGTTTAGAAAAATTTATCATCAAAACAGAAGAGGAACTCAAAATTCATCATGAAGTTCTCATCAAAGCTTCCAATGCCTCGGATAACTCTAAAATTATGGAGATATCACAACTCATAGGCAAACTTGAAGATGAGATTGAAGTGAAATTTGAGAGGATGGAAGTTGTTCAAAATGAACTTGATTTTTTACTTGAAGAGTATGAAAATAAAATAAACGAGTTGATGGAATAATATAATGAAGGGAAACACTTACATGTAAGCGAAATGGCTTACATGTAGAGAACTTATCTTGCGTAAACTGTAGTTCTCATCTCACGGATGACATTGACTTTTATCTCGCCTGGATATTGGACTTTTTCCTCTATCTCTTTGGCAATCTCTTTAGCTATAAGCACCGCTTCATCATCATTGATAAGTATTGCATTAACAATAACCCGAAGTTCACGTCCAGCATTAATAGCGTAACACTGTTTGACACCGCTATGTTTTGAAGCGATCTCTTCCACTTGACTCACACGTTTTAAGAAACTCTCTAAGACTTCACGTCTCGCACCTGGACGAGCAGCAGAGAGTGCATCTGCAGCACATACAGCGCCACACTCGATACTTTTGATCTCTTCTTGTCCATGATGTGCATAAATAGCATTTATAACAACTTCACTTTCATTGTATCTTGTACAAACTTCAACACCAAGATCAACGTGGTTTCCATCATGATCATGCGTCAATGATTTGCCTATATCATGAAGCAAACCGGCACGTTTAGCTAAGATAGGATCGCCGCCCATTTCAGATGCCATGATTCCTGCTAAATGCGCTACTTCAAGTGTATGTGCAAGTGCATTTTGTCCATAACTTGCACGATATCGCAAGCGTCCAATAAGCTTCATAAGCTCAGGGTTCATAGGAGGAATTCCCATTTTTGCTACGATATCTTCACCCTCTTGAAGGATTTTATCTTCAAATTCATCACACACTTTTTGATGTATCTCTTCGATACGTGCAGGCTGAATACGTCCATCTTCAACAAGAAGTTCTATCGTTTTCGTCGCTATCGCTCTTCTATAAAGGTTAAAACTACTCACAACAATGGTATTTGGTGTGTCATCAATGATGATATCCACGCCTAAAACCATTTCTAGAGCCTTGATATTTCTACCTTCACGCCCAATAATACGCCCTTTAAGCTCATCACTTTCAAGATAGATATTATTTACAAGTCTCTCACTAGCAAACTCTCCGGCAAAGCGTGTTGTTGCCTGTGCTAAGATAAAGTTTGCTTTTTTTTGTCCCTCAGCTTTTGCTTCATTTTCATATTTACGTACTATATGCGATATCTCTGCGCGTGAACTCTCTTCTACCTTCTGAAGCATCATTTTTTTTGCTTCTTCACGTGTCATTCCCGCAGCACCTTCTAAAACACGAATTACATCATCAATACGTGATTCATAATCATGTTTAAGCAGTTCTAGCGCTTTTTCATTTCTTTTTAGTTTCAATCTTTCGCTTGAAAGTGACAAATTCTCATTTTTTAGTTTGTGATCTTCGCTCTCTTTATAGCGGTTAAACTCGCTCTCTTTTCTTCGAAGTTCATCAGTACGCTCTTGCATGTCCCGCTTTACGCGATCTTGTACACTTTCATACTCTTTTTTTGCCTCAAGCTCTATCTCTTGAGATTTTAGATTTGCTCTATGTAAAAGTAGCTCAGCTTCGCTTTCTATAGCTTTTGCTTTTGCTTTTGCCTGTTCTACATAAATATCAAAGTTAGCATTTGAAACTTTTCTAGAAATGAAAAAACCTACTACCCCGCTCACTATGGCTGTAAAAGCCCCTAATAGTATGGTTAGCATGTCTTGCCCTTCTGTGCAACAATCTTGCCTTTGGTGTTATCAACATATCACACGATATATCATAATCATCACAAATCTCTTTATTTACATAACAGATCTGTGACTGTACAAAAATTTTATATGGATCTTTTTTAATTTTTTCAAAGAAACGATCATACATTCCTTTTCCAAATCCGATACGTCGCGATCTTCTGTCAACTCCAACCGCTGGAATAATAGCTACATCAATTTTACTTATATTTTTTAAACTGTTTCCCGCTTCATATATATTAAATTTTTTACGTGACAGCGGTAATCTGAATGGTACCATTTTAAAGCTGATTTCTTCCATAAATGGAAGATATAGCTGATTATTTTTTCTAATCTTATATAATGATTTTCTTATATCAACTTCAAGATCTAAAGGCCAGAACATGAGAATATTTAGTCCCTTTTTCTTTTTAAAAAGAGAGATGATCTGTGAATTTACAAGATTGTCTCTATAAATTTTATTGAATTTTTGTGAGTTTCTCAATTTATTTAAACAATTTTGGCGAAACAGTTCTTTTGTGACTTCCATTTTAAATCTTTTGATATAATTTCAGATATTTTATCTAATAAAAGGTTTTAAATGTTAAAAAAATCACTAATAATTTCACTTCTAGCAATTACACTTTTTTTTCAAGGCTGTAATAAAAAAGATAATGATAATGCTATGGTTGCGACAAGCAAGTTTGAATTAAATGACATGAACAAAGATTCCCACACAGTTGATCGAGCCGGAAATAACTTCAATCTTGATGGAAGTAAAGGTAAAGTCATATTATTTGATATTTTTGCTACATGGTGTCCGCCTTGTCGCGCTGAAGCTTCACATCTTGCATCTTTACAAGCAAAATACAAAAATGATCTTATTGTGGCAGGTATCTCGATACAAAAAGATATCACTAAAGAAGAATTGACAAGTTTTCAAAAAGAATATGGTGCAAATTATATGATGCTTTTTGGCGCAGATAATCAAAAAGCAGCTCAAGCTATTGCCTCAACACTCCAAGGCGTAGAAGCGGATTTTCCAATCCCTTTGATGGCTATGTATAAAGATGGAACTTTAATCAACTTTTATGTCGGGGCAACTCCCGAAGAGATTATCGAATCTGATCTCAAAAAAGCACTAGGTAAATAATGTTTGGCTTTATCAAACAGGGGCTTAAAAAGACTGTTGAAGCCATTAGAGCAGTCGCTCCAAAGAAAAAGATCACACTTACCAAAAGTGAACTTGAAGATATTTTGCTTGAGTCCGATGTTGAATACGCTCTAGTCGAGATTATTTTAAATGAGATCTATCAAGAAAAAATAACTAGAGATATACTTGAGTCAAAACTTTTGGCAACACTAGCATATACGAAATATGAAGAACCAGTTTACGAAAAACCTTTTGTAGAGCTCATCATCGGTGTAAACGGTGCAGGAAAGACTACGACGATAGCAAAACTCGCTTCAAAATATAAAAGCGAAGGCAAGCGTGTCATGCTAGGTGCTGCTGATACTTTTAGAGCCGCAGCCATCGAGCAACTCACGCGCTGGGCAGATAAGATAGATGTTCCTATAGTTTACTCACGCCAAGGACACGATCCCTCAGCTGTTGCATATGATACGATAGAATCTGCTAAAGCAAAAAATATGGATCATGTCATCATCGATACAGCTGGACGCTTGCATACTCAAACAAATCTAGCAAATGAACTTAAAAAGATCAATCGCATCTGTGACAAAGCGCATGCAGGCGCACCGCATAGAACGCTACTTATCATAGATGGAACTCAGGGTAACTCTGCCATCGCTCAGGCAAAAGCATTCAATGAGATGATAGGAATTGATGGCATAATTATCACCAAATTAGATGGTACTGCAAAAGGCGGTTCTATCTTTAGTATCGCGTACGCACTCAAACTTCCAATCTTTTATATCGGTGTCGGGGAACAACCTGAACATCTTGTCAAATTTGACAAATATGAATTCGTCAATGGCCTACTAGATGAGATATTTACAGAAGATGAAGCAAAATAAAATATGACACTATGTCATATTTTACAAAATCAAGAATAATTCCTCTATAATCCAAACTATAAAAAAACTCCTTGCATCCGAAAACACTTTACATGTAAGGTTCTATCAAAGGTATCTCTATGGCAAAGAAAAAAGTTCTTTTTGAGTGTCAGCACTGCGGACTCACCACTCCAAAATGGATGGGAAAATGTACAAATTGCGGTGCTTGGGATTCATTTATAGAACTCGATGAACGAGAGCAAGAGGTCATAAAAACACTTTCTTCTTCTAGTAATTCAAAAGCTAAAGCCATTGCAATGCCCGATATTGCAGAAATAGATATCCCAAGATTTTCTTCACTTGATTATGAACTTGATACCGTTTTAGGTGGGGGAGTCGTGCCCGGATCTTTAACACTAATAGGGGGAAGCCCAGGTGTTGGAAAATCAACCCTACTTTTAAAAATCGGCTCCAACATCGCATCGACGGGAAAAAATGTTCTCTATGTCACTGGTGAAGAATCAGAAAGTCAAGTCAAACTTCGCTCAAACAGACTCGGTGCAAATGAACAAAATTTGTACCTTTTAAGTGAAATTCGTCTTGAACAAGTATTGGCAGAACTCCATCACAGAGAGTATGAGTTTATCATTATAGACTCTATACAAACACTCTATTCTGAAGCTATCTCCTCTGCTCCTGGCTCCGTAACACAAGTGAGACAGATCACTTTTGAACTTATGCGCCTTGCCAAAGATAAAAATATCGCTATTTTTATTATCGGACATATTACTAAAGAGGGTTCTATTGCAGGTCCAAGAGTTTTAGAACATATGGTTGATACTGTTTTATATTTTGAGGGTGATTCTTCTCAAGAGTTACGGATATTGCGTGGCTTTAAAAACCGTTTTGGGCCTACAAGTGAGATAGGTGTATTTGAGATGCGTTCAGAGGGACTTGTGAGTGCCAAAGATATCTCTTCAAGATTTTTCAATCGCAATACTTCACAACCCGGTTCTGCTCTCACCGTCATAATGGAAGGTTCACGTCCCATTATCCTTGAAGTACAGGCTCTTGTTTCAGAGTCTCATACTTCAAATCCAAAACGTCAAGCGACAGGTTTTGATAATAACAGACTAAACATGCTTTTAGCCCTTTTAGAGAGAAAACTTGGGATTCCACTCAATAGTTATGATGTATTTATCAATATAACTGGCGGAATCAAAATCACTGAAACGGCTGCAGATCTTGCAATCCTAGCTGCCATTATCAGTAGTTTTCGTGATCGTGCCATCTCGAAAGAAACTGTATTTATTGGAGAGGTTTCTCTTATCGGTGATGTTAGAGAAGTATTTCAACTTGATATTAGGTTAAAAGAAGCGAAGATGCAAAGCATAACAAAAGCACTCATCGCCAAAAAGACTTTAGAAAAACCAGCGATTAAAACATATATTGTAGATGAAGTCACAAAACTCTTAGAATGGTTTTGATTGTTAAAGATTTTTTTTGTATAATGTTTGAAATGTCCAAAAGGAATATATAGTATGATAAACGCGGAATATAAAAGCGAGGAGCGTTATTCAAAGCTTTCCCTAGTATTTGATACAACAGAAGAAGAGGATCAAGTCAATTCAGTTATCAATGTTGTTATTGATGAAAATAGTTTCAAACCTGAAATTTATTCATGTAAACTTCCAAAAAATAAAAAAGTAATCGTTATTGAATATCATGATGATTGTGATCGAACTTCAGGACCTATCTTTGATAAAATCATGAAAACGTTAGGAATATCTCGCTGTTAATTATATAAGGATTATGCTATGGATTTAAGAAAATTTGCCGAGGGCAATGAGCTTTTTAAAAAAGTTCACTTTAAAAAAAATGAAGAATCATTTCTTGAGTTAGCTCAAAATGGTCAAAATCCAAAGACTTTGTTTATAGGTTGTTCTGACTCACGAGTTATACCCGATCTTATAGTACAATCTCGTCCTGGAGATCTTTTTGTTATCCGTAATGTCGGAAACTTTGTTCCTCCTTTTAGACCAGATGAGGATTATCATGCAACGGCTACCGGTATTGAATATGCTGTAAGTGTACTCAATGTAAGCGAGATTATTATATGTGGACATTCACATTGTGGAGCTATCAACCATCTTTTTAAAACTGTTGAAGATCCTTCTTTAGTACATACAAAAAAGTGGTTGGATCTAGGCGAAAAAGCAAAATCTATGGCACTTTTAAGCCTTGGAGTAAATGGCGATAAAGAGGAACTTTTACGCGTCACAGAAAAACTTTCTGTGATAACTCAACTAGAAAATCTTTTAACTTATCCAGAAGTTCAAAGAAGAGTTGATGAAGAAGATCTTCACATATATGGCTGGTATTACGATATAGAAACAGGAAGTATCGATTATTATGATCCCGACACATATCAGTTTATACCGCTTAACTCATTGGTGAAAAAAAATTAGTGTGTTATAATCTTAAAATAAAAATCAAGGATTGATAAATGGCAGAAAAAAAAGAAGAAGAAATAGTAGAAGCACCCGAAGGTAAGAAATCAAGCTCGATGATGCTTATAATCATTATTGTTGTCTTAATACTTGTTATTTTAATTGGGGCTGTCGTTACAATCCTTATGATGGGTGGAGATTCTAAATCTGAAGAGCAAGCACCAAAAGCTGCTGAAAAGACTGAAAAAGTGTCAGGAGAGAAAAAAGCAACTCCCGGGGCTGAAGGTTCTAGAACTTTAGATAAAATCGGTATTTTATATCCACTTGAGACATTCACAGTAAATCTTTTAAGTGAGAATGGGAGCCGCTATCTTAAAGCTCAAGTTTCACTTGAACTCAGCGGAAAAGAACTGACAGAAGAATTAGATGCAAAAAAAGCCGTCATTAGAGATAAAATACTAAGAATTTTATCTTCGAAATCGATTGAAGAGGTTTCTACTCTTAAAGGTAAAGATCAACTTGGTGAACAAATCATGCAAGAACTCAATCCAATGCTTAAAGATGGAAGTATTAATGGAGTTTATTTTACGGATTTTGTTATTCAATAATGATAGGCATCGATCTTATTAAATTAGATAGAATGAAACGTATGATGGAAAAATTTGGGGACAAGTCTCTCCAAAAATTTCTCTCTTCTGATGAAATCAAACTTATAAAAAATCATAAAACTGCTGCAGGATTTTGGGCTGTAAAAGAAGCTTGTTCAAAAGCTTTGGGAATGGGAATTGGGTCTGAATGCAGTTTTTTTGATATCAACATTTCAAAAACACCAAAAGGTGCTCCAGTTTTGGAGTTAAGTCAAAGACTAATGCAAAACTTCAAAATTAAAAGTACCTCACTTTCCATCACACATGATGGAGACTATGCGATTGCAGTAGTTGCTATAGAAACTTATTAACCACCACCTACAAAATCAAGTAACTCGACTTTGTCATCTTCATGTAGCTTACATGTAGACCACTTTTCTTGCTTAACAATCTCCATATTGAGTGCTGCGGCCATAACCTTTTCATCAAGACCTAACTCACAAATTAAATTTTGCAAATTCGCATCATCTTGGAACTCTCTTACGATTCCATTCACTATTACCTTCATTTATTCTCTTTCTAATTTAGATATAATTCGCTCATTCAATTATACAAGGATTTCTATGTCATCTGCAACTATAAAACGCCACAATCATCGTGTTCTTCCATGTAATACGGAGCGTAAGATTGAACTTATAAATTTCCTTATTAATAATAACAGACAACTTGAGATAGTTATAGTATCAAAAGAATCAATAAATATTTTTAAAGATATTTCACTAAATGAAAAAGTGAAAATTACTACTGATGCACAATTTAGCAGTGATATAACATCGGAATTTGATATGCTCCTCAGTTATGATCTTCCAGAGGACCCACAAGAGTATTTAAAACGTTTAGAACTTACTAAAACATACTCTTTCATTTTACTTGACCCTGCTGATCATGCACAACTCTATCCTATCGAAACTACTCTTGGGCGTGTTTTAGTGCAAGAACCTCTCAAAGCATTTGAGACAACACAAAGCAAAGATATTAAAATAGCTAAAGCAAAAAAAGAGAAAAAAGCGAAACGTTTCGAACAAGAGCTAGCAAAAGAGAAAGAAAAGAAAGAGAAAAAAGCGCAAAGTAAACTACCTCCAAAACGTAATGTTCGAAAGATAGTTCCAAAAAAAGAAGAGTTAGACTAGAAGCTAGTCAACTTCGAGACGATATCGTTGATACTACTAGAGAAAAGAGTATATAGAAGTGGTTCCATATCTTTTGTACTGTAAGATGGTTTAATCCAGATTCCCTGGTTCTGAGTGAAACTTTGAGTTATCACGTTATTTCCCTGTTTTACTATCACATCTATAATAATCTTTCCATGAAGGTTTTCATCAAACTTTTTTGTATCATTATATACAAGTTCTATCTTTTTGATTTTTACATCTACATTAATAGCATTTACATCCGGATTTTGTTCTACATTAAATTGAGCCATTCTGAGAGCACTGTTTAGTCCGTCTTTATATTTACCAGCAAAATCTGCATAGCTATAAAGTATTGTTGTTTTTTGTCCATTCGCTTGAACATAGCCTACGCTTATATTGTTATCCCTTGCATCAATAACAGATGAAAGATAGATATTCTTATGTGTGTTTGACATAGCTCCACTATAGACAGTTTTATAAGATGAAAGTCCAATCGCTTCATTTTTATAAGTACATCCGCCTAGCAACAGTACGGCAACAACTAAATAAGATAGATTTTTCATGATCTACTCCTCTTAAAATTTGTCAAATTATACACAAAAACTTAGTCTTTTATTATTCTAAGGTTTATACGAATTACTCATGGGATAGTGAAAATTGATAATCTATTTAAAAAATATGCATAATATTATAAAATTTTGTCCTAAAAAAATATTTTTCTTTATTAGTCACCCTTGGACAAAGTTTTTGAACTTCAAGCCAAGTCTTTACTTCTCTTCTAGCTTTATACCACCAAATTCTAAAGCATAAAGAATATCCTCGACTCTTAATTTATTAAATTGTTCACAAATGACTTTTTTTAATTCTTCTTTTTCCTTTTTTTCTATTGTTTTTAAACTATCTGAAAATCTACCAGTTTTATTTATAACTAAATTAACAATCTCTTTATCCATTTTAACATGACTCATAAGTTCT
>JAVHRU010000019.1:0-21432 GCA_036171835.1 Sulfurimonadaceae bacterium
GAAAAGTTTATCAAAAATGTTTAGGAAATCTTTGTGCGCTTGCTACATAATATCGTATAATTCCGCTTCAAAACTCCACAAAATATACACAAACAATAATTTTCATTAGAGGAAAAATAGATGAAACAATCGATATTAATAGCAATGGCAATTCTCTTATTTACAGGATGTGTATCGCAACCTGCACCACAACCACCTCAAACAGCTTGTCTTAATAGTGCCCAGTTAAGTCATTATGGTTACGACTCTCTTGCGCGTGTAGCAAATCTACTTCGTGAAGATAAAAAGAATATTGATACTTTCGATGGATTTATAGGTGCGATGAAAGTAACTGTCAATAACTATGCAAATATGATAAAATCAAGTGTTTATATCAGTAATGTTGTAAGATTTCTGCCTATTCCGTACGCCGGAGAGATTTCTAATACAACAAAACTTATTTCTAAAACAGCACTTCATCTTAGTGTTGCAGCCGATGCATTGGATCGTTACAAAAAAAGCTCAGCATCTTTTTTAGATAGCTTTGACAAACTCAGCCCGAATGCAGCACCACCTGCTGAATTAGCTAGATTGGCAACTTTCGCTGATTCTGTCTTGTTACGTGATGCACGAAGCTTACAAGTATCTTTAAAACAGATAGCAGAGTCCACAGGGATGATGGCGGCAACAACGCAAAGTATAGCGGATGCACTCGATACGACAGGAAATTATTTCTCTCAGGCAAAAAGTTATGTAGGATTTTCAAAAACTCCAGTAGCCATTTCTAGTTCAGACAAAACCAAAGTCAGTGAAAACAAAAACTCTATCAATGCTAGAGTGATACAGTTGAATCAGAAGATTACTCTTCTTGAGCAAAGTGGAGATACAAACCGTCTCAATATTGAAAAGGCTCGTATTTATACTGATTTAGCGGTACAGCTAAATCAGTAAAAGAGTTAGATATTTAAAATAAGTGATCCCATACCCTTAGACATAGTGCCTAGTGGAATTTTAATTCCCTCTTGCATATGATCTGCAAATATACGATTGAGCCAGACTCTGTTTGTTTGTACTTTTTGCAGGACTAAATATTCCTTATTATCTATTGTAAATGTCATATATGAACCAATTGTAATGAAGAGTTTTTGTGTCTCTCCCTCAGGTGCAAGAATAAAATTTAGCGTCTTTTTCGTTGTATCCACAGTAGCATTCTCAACAGTGCCATATCCTCGAGACTGAAAGTAAAGAGATACCGCAGAAGTTAAAATTTTAGAACGAAAAGAATCCATTTGGGAAAGTTCTGTCGCGCTAAGAGATCCAACGAGTAGAAACAGTATTAAAGCAAAGCGTTTATGCATCAAGTCTCCTTATTTTTGAGGCGAATTATATCTTTATTCGCAACTAAAGTGATAGGAAAGGATATAATTCCCTAATGAAAACTGCTAACAATTATACAGTGCTTATCATTTTACTTGCACTTCTCACCTCGGTAACTCCATTATCAATTGACACCTATTTACCCTCGATGCCTGATATCGCCAGATCTTTACATGTAGATATAGAAAAAATCGAGATGACCATAAGTATCTTCTTGATCTCTTTTGCTATAGGACAACTCTTTGGTGGAGCACTCTCAGATAGATACGGCAGAAAAAAAATCGCTCTTATCGGTTTAACTGTTTTCACTTTAGCAAATTTTGCGCTTTATTTTTCTAACTCTCTTGAAGAACTTTATATCTATCGCGGGATTCAAGCATTTTCAGGGGGACTAGCCATCGTAAACTCTTCTGCTATGGTAAGAGATATTTTCCACGGTAAAGAAGCGGCCAAAGCTTTCTCAACCATCGCATCCATCACAATGCTAGCACCTATGATCGCGCCATCACTTGGGGCTTTAATCATCTCTTATTTTAAATGGAATTACATATTTTTATTTTTAGGACTATATTCGCTATTAGTTACTTTTGCACTTTTGTTTAACTTAGTTGAAACGGGAGCACCAACTAAATCGAAGGTTTTAGACGCCTATAAAAGGGTTTTAACACACAAAGATGCACTTGGATTTATCATCGCACTCTCATTTGGATTTTCAGGTATGTTTATCTTCATTGAAAAATCAAGCTTTATCTATATAACATATTTTGGTGTTTCAAAACAATTTTTCCCTTTTCTCTTTGGAGCTAATGTTTTAGTAATGATCTTACTCACACGATACAATATCAAACTAGTAGAACGATATGAACCAAAAAATATTTTAAAAGTCGGACTTTTTATTCAATTTACTGCGGGAATCATCCTCTCTCTTATAGCATCTATAGCTCCAAATTTAATTGCTGTCACATTAGTGATGACCATTTATGTCGGTATCTTAGGGATTATTTTTGGTAATGGGATTGCTACTGCGTTGGAGTATTTTAAAAATGATAGCGGTATTGCAAACTCTGTAATTGGAGTTACAGAATTCACAATTGCCGGTTTTATTGGATTTTTGGCATCTCTGATACACACAGCAGAATTAACACCTATATTTATTATGATGAGTATTACTTCCTTGTTTGCTCTCTTAGCGCTTAAAATAAAATCTAACTAAACATTGTTTTTTTTATCTTGTGTATAATTTCAAATCATAAAAGGAGATTACTTATGAAAAATAAAATTTTAGTAACCTTATGTACATTATTACTTAGCGTGGGACTTCAAGCTCGAGATATAGATGGAAGTGCAGTTCTTGGCAGTATGATAGGCGCAGGTGTCGGCTCTGCTGTTGGATCAGCAATAGGTGGTACAAATGGTGCAATAATTGGCGGAGGTCTTGGCGGAGCGCTGGGTGCAGCAGCTGGCTCTAGAGATGATTCTTCAAGAGATAGAGGTATCATATATGATAGAAATTCTCAACCTATTAGAACAGTAAATGTGGTACATACTAATGATCGTTATTACGATGAACCTATAGAATATAACAGACAGCATCGTTATCATAGAGATATGTATAGTCATAGAGATGACCATCGTGATCACTATAGAGACGACCGTCGTGATGACCGTGATCATCGCAGAGATGACGACAGAGATCGTCACTAAAACTTCATTCGTACAATTTTAAATTAAAATTTTTATAGATTAATTTACTCTTGAATCTTCTGTAAAGATTTACTATCTTACAGAGGATTTTTTTTACACAGCTAACTTATTCTTCTATCTGTCTTACAATATGTTCAGGGATATTTTTACTCGTTGCAGCTCCGAGTTTTTCAAGTTTTTGAAACTGAGTCGTAATACTTCCAGCGCCAATATGTAACTTATTATAGGTCTCATCATAACTCTTTTGTACTGTCACTATCTGTTTTCCGAGCTTCTCGACACTCTCTAAAAATCCGACAAACTTATCAAATAACAGCCCTGCACGTTTTGCAATCTCTTGGGCATTTTTTTGCTGATGTTCATATTTCCAAGTATTTTCAACAGCGCGAAGCGAAACCATCAAAGTCGTCGGCCCGACCATGACTACTCTCTTTTTAAAAGCATAATCAAAAAGCGTTGGGTCTTGCTCCATCGCCATAAGTAAAGCGCTTTCAATAGGCACAAACATAAAGATAAAATCCAAAGTCTCAATGCCTTTGAGTTTCGTATAGTCTTTTGCACTGAGCTCATCCACATGCTTTTTCATAGAGCTTACATGTAAGGATGCAAAAGTTGCCCTATTCTCTTCATCTGCATTGATATACTGCTCATACGCCGTAAGTGAGGTCTTTGCGTCGATGACAATCTCTCTTGTGTCTGGAAGATGCACGATCACATCGGGACGGTAACGGTTACTGTCGCCCCCGTGGATAAAACTCGCTTCTCGCTCATACTCATGCCCCTCGCGGAGTCCTGAGTTTTCCAGTACACTTTCCAAAATCATCTCGCCCCAAATCCCCTGCTTCTTACTCTCGCCTTTGAGTGCGCGCGTGAGGTTTTTGGCATCATTGCTCATCTGATGGTTGATCTCTTTAATCGCTTTTATCTCACTTTGAAGCATCGAGCGTTCTTGCGTTTCTTTGATATAGACATCGTGAATCTGCTTTTTAAAAGCATCAAACTGCTCTTTGATAGGCGTGATCATCTTTGTGAGTGATTCATTGTTTTGAGTAGAAAATTTTTCAGAATTTGTTTTTAAGATATTATCTGCAAGCTCTTTGAATTCGAGCTTCATATGTTCTTTGTTTTCTTCTAAAAGTTGGAGTTTTTCTCTTGCATACTGACGCTCTTTTTCTAAGAAAGTTTCAAGCTGGACTATTTTACTTTTAGCTTCACTATTTTCTCTTTGAAGCTGTTCGGACCTTGCATTTTGTACTTCAAGTCCACGGACTCTCTCAGCCAAAGCGGCATTTTTACTGCTGTACTCACCGCTGTTTCGACGTTCTGCTTCATAGAGCTCTTTAATCTCAAAAAGTTCCATCTCATATCTGTTTTTAATAGTACGAAATCCAAGCAGATAGACCGAAATAGCACCTACCAAAAGACTTAAAACTGCTATGATTGATTCGTACATGGCGGGATTATCCGAGTTTTGCTATTGTCTGCCCATAGCGTACATTATCTCCGCTATTTATCAGAAGGTCAAACATTCTCTCTTCACTGATGATGATGATAGTCGAACCCATCTCAAAACAGCCAAAATCATCTCCTTTATTGAGGTACAAATCTTGATATTCATATACACTCTGAACTTCTGCATCCGCATTTGTCTTGATTTTCGGCTCAAATGAAACTTGCATTACGCCAACATTTAAAGCTCCAACCAAAACCATATAAAAGATTTTACCTTCAAGTGTCTCGCATTTGATGACTACGCGTTCGTTCTCTATAAAAAGATTCAGACGACCTTTGAGTGATGGCATATTGACAGGATAAAGTTTCCCTGGAATATGCACCGCTTTTAGGACTTTGAGATTCATAGGAATATGGTAACGGTGATAATCTTTTGGAGAAAGGTAGAAGTTGATAAACTGACCGTTATGAACTCTTTCTTTCTCCTCTTTTGTGAAGTTTTCTCCGAGGAGTTCATCTGTAGAATATTCCATCCCTTTTATCTGTAAAGCATAACTTTCGTCCAAATCTCCGCACTCAGAAATCAACGAGTCGCACGGAGAGATGAAATCAGTTCCATCCAAACTAAAATGTCTCGGTTCACGCAGATTACGGGTAAAAAGCTTGTTAAGAGTTTTGTAGGTTTCAGGAGCATGAAACTCACTCATATCAAGACCCATCAAAGAAACATAGCTTTGATTGATAATTTTTTGAAACCAAGGAGCAAACTCTTTGGAAGCAAACTTTCCGAAGTTTTGTGATATCAGACTTGTTATATGTTTACTCAAGATCTTATTTCCTTTTTTGCTATCTCTTCGATTAAAACAGTCGCATAAGAGCCTTTTGGAAGAGAGAAATGAAGTTCAAACCAAGCTTCTTGCTCTTTGTATTCGCCCTCAACTTCCTCTGGAAATATCCAAGCATAACGTCTTGCCCCATCAGCGCCAATCGTCTCGTTATAATCTTTTTCTAAGAGCCATGCATCATCTTTTGCAAGCCAAGCTTTTTTACCACATAAAAGTCCAGTCACAGAAACGTTACGCTCTTCGAAACGTTTAATATCCTCTTTGTCACCCTCATAATTAAAAAGACGACCATGTGGATAATGCTCGATCACATCACCCATAATTATCTTAAATGGATGAGTTTGCTCTTTCATCGCATTTAATGTGTGCAATGGAAGGTTGAGTGTCTCTACGAGTTCTGTTCCAGAAAAGCTTTCAACAAGTTTACTTATCTCCAAACGACGGCTCAGCCAAATGTTAAAAAGATGACTTTGGTAAGAATTGATAAGCAATTTTTTTATTTTTGGATTACGTTCTTTAGCTTCTCCACGCGCAACTTTTTCGCCTAAGATATAATTGTCTCCATCATTTCCAAAACGCTGATATCCAAAGTAGTTTGGCATTCCGAAATCTTTGATATGTTTAAGTGCCAAAGAGATCTTTTTAGCATTGGTCGGGTTTACTTTTTTAAGACGGATAAAAAATCTGTTGCCTTTGAGGTGTCCTGTACGTATCTTGTTGTTATGGTAAGTGGTTGAGAGAATTTTAATATCTGGATGCTCAAAACTTTGCATCTTTTCTTCATACTTCTTTTCTAAAGAGATATATTGCTTTGTCATCGCATTTTTGTCTTTGAGACCTGCGTAACCGACCTCTTTTGCTTTGATGCCCAAATGCACACAAATCTTGTCTATCATCTCCCACGTTGTAAGGTTTTTCTTCCTTACATGTAGAATCAAATGCTCGCCATCGCCGCTAAACTCATAAAGAGGAATCTCTTCGACCACGAAATCTCGGGCTGTTTGTTTGAAAATGAAATCAATAGGAGAGTGGTTCATACTGTAAAAACGGTTCATAGGTACCTTTTAAATTTATCTTTAAAAATGATGTGATTTACATCTATTTTTATAATTTGTTCTTGTTGCTTTTGCAAAAATAGTAAGCGGTGTTCTTGTCTGTGCTGCGCGTCTCTTGAGAGCTTTTTTATCTCTTGTATCAAAAGATACAAGCATCTCATACTCTTCACCGCTACAGCCTATATCTTTTGGGATTTTAGTAAAAAAACGGTATCCCAAAGCATTTACGGATGATAGTTTATCCAAATCACTAAAAATACCATCTGAAATGTCCATTCCCGCACTCAAATATCGCTTACATGTAGAGATGAACTTCTCTCTCAAAACAATATTGCGAAACTTTGACTTTACATGTAAGCTACCACCACGAAGAAGTCTTTGAAGCTCTTTTTTTGAATCTCCGAGCTTGCCCGTGTAGGCTAAGAGATGATTTTCTTTCATCCCTTTTCTAAGCAGTGGATTTTTTGTTTTGGAGATGATGGTCACGCTGATATCAAGCTTTGTATTTGAGATCGTATCTCCGCCGATAATCTCGATACCATATTTTAGCGCCGCTTGGATAAACCCTTCAGATAACTCTTTCATGTCAGCTCTACTCATATCTTTTGGCATAGCAACTGCTAAAAGCGCATAAAGAGGTTTTGCATTCATAGCGATAGCATCACTGATGTTTACTATCATCGATCTGTATGCTAAATCTTTAAAACTCATCCACTTACGTTTGAAATGGACATTTTCAAAGAAAGCATCTTTTGAGTAGACATAGCCATTTATCAAAGCACCATCATCACCAATGTGTTTTGTTTTTTTACTAAAACACGATATAAAATAATCTTCTGAATTCATAAACGAATTCTATATAATTAATGATTATGTTACACTTACATTATGTGTTGAGTAAAGTTAGGTGTGCATACACTATTTTATTAGTTAACTTTATGTTAAAATACAACATTATAAAATAGTTTATTTATTTAAGTTTATACATAACGAGAAAAGGTACTAATTATGAAGTTTTCCATACTTGATGTTTTTAAAAATATAAAGTTTTATTTCGCCATTATGACGGCTCTTTTAGTTTTAATCTCTTTGATTGAACTGAACCAATATTCATCTTATGAAAAAACAAAACAACTTGAAGAACAAAAAGCACTTGTAAATAAGATCTATAAACTTGGAAGATCTGATCTCGACTACAGTATTATTAATGCGCAAGGTTTAGGTGCCCAACTCAAAACGAATCTTATTTTTTTAACATCCTCAACTGCAGATGATTTTTTAAGCAAAGCCTTAGGTTTAAGCCATGAAAATAAGAATTATATAGAAGAACTTTCTCTGCTTGAAGATGCATACATATCAAAAGCAGACAGTTACTATCAAAAACGAGATGAGAATCTCACACAAAGACTTAGTGAACTCACAATTACAAAAGTAACTCTTTTAAATCATCTCAATGAGATGATTGCAAACAATCTAGATGATGACTATAAAAAATTCTCCATTACACAATGGATTGTTTATGCAACTCTTTTTCTAATGCTTGCTGGGGCATTATTTTACTCTAAAAAATTAACAGTTATCTATAATGATATTAAGTCTCTCTTTTCCATAGGTAGTGAAAGATCATCTGAATTAATTGTGACAAAAGAGGTAGATGCCATTAAAATGAGAATGGTTAGAAAACCCACTTTAAGTCAAAATCCAAGCATGATAGACCCCGTAACAGGAATTAAAAACTATAAAGGCATGGTTCAAGCTTATTCTGAAAAGAAAGGATTGAAAGACAATAATTACACAGCCATATGTGTTTTTGAGATAGATAATTTCAAAGAGTATGAAAAAGGTCTTTCAAAAGAATACACACAGTCTGTACTCAAAAAAATCTCTTTTATACTCTCTTTGTATGAACAACCAACAGACGTTATAGCTCGCATTGAATATGATCAATTTGCCGTAATACTTTCAAGAGATTCAAAAACTAAAAACTTTGATGATTGTGAAGCTATGAGAAAAAGTATAGAAGAAACTGTTTTCACTAATCCGCAAGGTGGCACTGTCCCTTTTACTCTTAGTGGAGGACTCTTTATAAAACCAAATAATAAATCTTTAGAAGACGCAATCAAACAAGCCAAAGAGATACTCCAAACAGCTAAAACAACTGGAAAAAATCGCATCGCACAGATACGTGAGCACGCAGAAAGATTCTAATCTGTTACAAATCTAATCACTTTAAAGTTAAAAGAATTTATAAGTGGTTCAAATAGTAACATACTAAAACTTCCGACAAATAATCCACACTTTTAACCTTACACAAGTTATATCCCGATACAATAAAAACATTAATTCTCTTAAAAAGGAAGGCAAATTGAGTATTCCTATTTATACTTATGATGCAGTTATCGTTGGAGCTGGACTCGCTGGATGTGCAGCTGCTCGTGAACTACAAAGTGCAGGTAAAAGTGTTGCTGTTATTACAAAATTACACCCTCTACGTTCTCACTCCGGTGCAGCACAAGGTGGGATCAATGCCGCTTTAAGCGACAAAGATAGTATAGAATTACATGAGTTTGATACCGTAAAAGGTTCTGATTATTTAGCTGACCAAGATGCAGTCGAGTTTATGTGCCAAAAAGCACCTGAGACGATTCGCTGGGCTGAACGTATGGGTGCAGCTTTTAGCCGTACGAATGATGGGAAGATTGCACAGCGTCCTTTTGGAGGGCAATCTTCTCCTCGTGCATGTTATGCAAAAGACAGAACGGGTCTGACTCTTCTTCAAACAATGTATGAGCAGGCTTTTCGCGTTGGTGTAAAGTTTTGGGATGAATGGTACGCGGCTGATCTTATCTATAAAGATGGAAAAGTATCAGGTATCGTAGCATTCAATATCCGTGACATGCAAATGGCTATTTTCAATGCAAAATCAGTTCTTTTTGCAACTGGTGGATACGCTCGTTCATTCAAGATCAACTCAAATGCTCATGCAAATACAGGTGATGGTCTTTCTATCGTAGCTCGTCATGGTCTTCCTTTAGAAGATATGGAGTTTGTTCAGTTTCACCCATCAGGTCTTTCTGGAAATGGTGTTTTGATCTCTGAAGCAGCTCGTGGTGAAGGCGGACGTCTTTTCAACTCGCTTGGTGAGAGATTTATGGAAAAATACGCTCCAAATGCTCTTGAACTAGCTTCTCGTGACGTTGTAAGCCGTGCGATCATGAATGAGATTCGTGAAGGCCACGGTGTAGGTCCTAGACAAGATGCTGTTTACCTAGATGTAACGCACTTAGGAAAAGACTTAATTATGGAAAGACTACCGGAACTTCGTGATCTGGCTATCACTTTCCTTGGTCTTGATATGATTAAGGAACCGATTTTGATCTCTGCAACTGCGCACTATTCTATGGGTGGTATTCCAGTTGATATTCCAGGACATGTTCGAAAAAATAACACAGAGTTCGTAGAAGGTTTCTACGCTGCTGGTGAATGTTCATGTGTATCAGTACACGGTGCAAATCGTCTTGGTGCAAACTCTGTTCTTGAAGCACTTTTGTTTGGCCGTTTTGTCGGTAAAACAATGGTAGAAGATATTGATACTATTCCTTTAAGAAAAGCAACCCAAGAAGATGCTCAGACTGCACTCAAAGAGATCGAGTGGATACTCACTAATAATGGGACTGAAACAGTTCCAGCTATTCGTGCAGAACTTCAAGAAAGCATGACTCATAATGCGGGTGCATTTAGAACTCAGGAATCTTTAGACGAAGCAGTTGCAAAAGTAAAAGAGCTTCATAAAAGATTTAAAAATATCCGTATTCAGGATAAGTCTAAAGTATTCAATACTGAACTTCAAGAAGCGATCGAACTCGGACACATGCTTGATTATTCTGCATTTATCGTGGAATGTGCAGTGGCGAGAAAAGAGAGTCGTGGTGCTCATTATAGAGAAGATTTTACAGAGCGTGATGATGAAAACTTCCTTAAACATACAATGGCCTATATGGATAAAAACGGCGATTTAACACTTGATTATATGCCGGTAACTCTTGGTAAACATGAGTTAAAAGCAAGAACTTACTAAGGAGATTACAGACTATGGGTACTCATAAAATAACTACACAAGATGTAACTTTTAAAGTATTTCGTTTCAATGCTGATGAAGATTATCTTCCATATTATAAAGAATATAACATGGAAGTCACTTCTGAAGAGGTTGTACTTGATATATTAAACAGAATCAAATGGGATCATGACGGAAGTTTTTCATACCGTCGTAGCTGCCGCCATGGAATATGTGGCGCTTGTGCCATCAAAGTAAACGGACGTTCTACTCTTGCATGTAAAGAGAGCATGAAAGATATGATCGAGCTTTTTGGTAATGAGATCATTTTAGAACCACTCAGCATAAAACGTGCTGTAAAAGATATGATAATTGACAAAGCTGATTTTTGGGAAAAACATGCAAAAGTTCAGCCGTTTTTAGTAAGTGAAATCGACGAAAATCCTGAAACTGAGCATTTAGTTTCACCAGAAGAAGTTGAAAATCTTATGGATGCGGATCTTTGTATCCAATGCGGTGCTTGTCACTATGCATGTCCAGTTGTTGAGATTAATGATGACTTTATGGGACCTGCCGCTTTTGCTGCAGCATACCGTTTTGAAGCTGATGTTCGTGATGAAGCTGGGACTTCTCGTCTAAGTGAAGTCAATCAAGAATTCCAAGGCGTTTGGGATTGTGTGAAATGTTTTGAGTGTCAAGAAGCGTGTCCAAAAGATGTCAATCCGATTGAGAAAATCACAAAACTTCATAATATGATTTTTGCTAAAGCTGTTGCAACAAATAATGTTGCAACACGTCACGCAGTTGGATTCAAACATTCTATAGCAAAACACGGTTTACTTGATGAGGGTGAACTTGTTCGCTACTCTGAGGGAAATATTGGAGTGTTGAAACATGTTCCAGTCGCTATCAAAATGTTCACAAAAGGCAAAATAGTATTGCCATGGAATATGCCAAAATCAAAAAATTTAGATGAGATCAAAAAACTTGTTAAATCATCATCAACAGCAAAGTTCTAGGGAGTAATAGGTATGGAAAAATTAAGATACGCACTTTTTACAGGCTGTACGGCAAAAGAGAGTACTCCTGAGCAAATGATGTCGACCATGGCAGTTGCTAACAAACTTGGAATCGAACTGATCGAGTTGACTGAAGCTTCTTGTTGTGGCGCATCTCACTTACAAGATTATGATGACTTTTTATCTTTGGTTTTAAATGCGCGTAATATCGCATATGCTGAAAAACATGGTCTTACCATGGTTACAATCTGTAATACTTGTCAGCTCAACAGTGCTATGACAAAACACAGACTTGATAATAATGCGGAGCTAAAAGCAAAAGTTAACGTGAAGCTTGGTGAAGTTGGTTTGGAGTACAAAGGTACTTCGCAAGTAATTCACTTTTTATACGCTATTATAGATGACTTCGGTCTTGATAAGATAAAAGAGATGGTTGTAAAACCATTAAGCCAATTTAATATTGCACCATTTTACGGTTGTCACAATATCCGCCCCTCAGAGCTTCAAAATGAAACTCACAAAAAAGCGGAAAATCCATACAACCCTACTTCACTTGATGATCTTATAATCGCATGTGGTGGTGTCAATGTGGATTATACTGAGAAAAATAAATGTTGTGGATTCCACGCAGAACTTCAAGCACCTCGTACAGCGGCTATTCTTACTGGAAACGCTGTTGCTGGAGCGATGGATGCAAACGCCGATTGGATGGTCACACCCTGCCCTCTTTGTCACTTGAAGCTTGACACACAAACGCATCATGCATCAGTTGCAATCGGTCGTGAAGTTTCACTTCCAGTTCTTCATATGCAACAAATGCTAGGTTTGGCTCTTGGTTGTACAAATGAAGAGTTAGGTCTCAAACACCACGTTACAAAAGTAGATTTTATCTAATTTAAACACCAAAGGAAGTAAATTCCTTTGGTTACGCTAACACTGAGTTTTCTTCAGCAGAAGGCTCACGCGTCTTTGACGCTTCTTTCCCTCTCTTCTGAATAAAAAAAATTCAACTTAAATGTTTTAAAGGTTACAAGTGTCAAACTCAATAGAAATTATCTCATGGAACGTTAATGGTATCCGCGCTGTCGCATCTAAAGAAGCACTTAAATGGATAGATGAAAGAGACACTGATATTCTCTGTCTTCAAGAGATAAAAGCTTTGCCCGAGCAGATTTCTGACACTCTTTTTTTAAAACAGCATAATGAGGTTTTAGTGAACAGTGCCGACAAAAAAGGCTACTCAGGAACTGCCACATTTTCGGCAATCAAGAGTAATTTTAACTCACCATGTAAGCATATTGATCTCCTAAATGAAGGTCGTGTTGTTGAACAGCATTTTGGAGATATCGCGCTTTTTAATGTCTACTTTCCAAACGGTCAAAGAGATGATGAAAGACTAGATGTGAAAATGAAGTTTTATGATGATTTTTTAGAGTATTGTCAAAAACTTAGAGAAGAGGGAAAATCTATTATCATCTGTGGAGATGTAAACACGGCTCATCGCGAGATAGATCTTAAAAATCCAAAAGCAAACTCAAAGACAAGCGGATTTTTACCGATTGAACGCGCTTGGATAGACAAATTTTTATCTCATGGTTATATCGATACTTTTAGATATGTGCATGGAGACGTAGCAGATGCTTACAGTTGGTGGAGCTACAGAGCCAATGCTCGAGCAAATAATGTGGGCTGGAGAATAGATTACTTTTTTATTTCAGAAGATCTCGCTGAAAATCTCGAAGACGCTTTTATACTGACAGAAGTCACAGGTTCGGATCACTGTCCTGTAGGAATTAGAATCTCTTTATAGAAATTCTATTTCTTTGGTCGAAAAGCTTTCATTACCTCTTCGTTTGTCTCTATATAAGGACCTTCAATGAGGTCTATGCAGTAAGGGACAGCTGGAAAAACTGCATCTAAACACTCACGGATGGACTTTGGTTTTCCAGGGAGGTTGATGATGAGTGATTTTCCTCTGATACCCGCTGTTTGTCTTGAAAGTATCGCCGTTGGGACATATTGCAGGCTTACTTGACGCATCAATTCGCCAAATCCTGGCATCATCTTTTGACATACATTTTCAGTCGCTTCAGGAGTCACATCTCTTAAAGCGGGACCTGTTCCGCCAGTTGTGACCACTAAACAACATCCCTCTTCATCACAAAGCTCTTTCATCGTCGCTTCGATAACATCTTGCTCATCTGGAATACATCGATAAACGATCTCAAAATCACTCACTAAGTAATCTTTCATCGTATCTTGAATTGCCATTCCTGAGATATCTTCGTAAATTCCCGCACTTGCTCTATCACTCGCTGTGATAACACCTATTTTAATCTCTGTCATATATTTACCCCTACTCTGTTTGTAAAAAATGGTTCGCACCATTTATGAGATATGTCGTAGCAAAGGGAAGCAAAAACTCTTTTGCACTTTGCACGTCTATAATCTTGTCTTCATTGCCCAAATACACTTCTATCTGCACACCGCTTTTTTGAATCTCTTTAAGCTTCTTGGCATCCCATTCATAATGTAAAAGCTCTTCAAGTTCGCTCTGCGATGTGCTTACATGTAAGGTCTTTTTGAGTTGATTTGGCTCAAAACATCCTTTTATAAACTGACTAAGATACTTTTCTTTATCTTTTTTGTATGCCATTATCTGGGCACGCTTGAATGTTTTCGGCTTTGTCTGAAAAAATGCGGGCGAAAAAAGTTGAAGCGTGTCTACCCGTTCTTTACAGGAATACGTATATTCAAAAGCTTTGATCGCTCCATAACTAAATCCAGCAACGTTATAGTCACTTTGCTTTAAATATTGATCAAAAAAAGAACTGTCATCTTTTAAAGAAAATCCACTATAGTAGACCATCTAGCTGTGCCTCAATCTCATCTTTTGTAATGCTTTCACGCTCATAAAGTATCTCTTCTACATATTGTAATACACTTCTAAAGCCACTGATACTTTCTTTAGTCTCTTCATAAAGTCTCTTCATAAGAGCGTCTTCTTGCTCTATTGATGCCAAAAGCGTCGTGCCCATGCCAAAGACTTCGATCATCTCTTTCACACTCTGTTTTGCTTCATCAAGATCGATCTTCGCACTGCTTGAATGCTCACCATACTTTAAGTCACATGCAGCAATCCCACCCAAAAGCATTCGAATACGCGCTTCTATCTCATGTTTGAGAAGCGGCGTCGTGACGGGTGGAGTCATAGATTCGTTTGAGAGCAAAAGTTTTTCAAAATCAATATTATAAAGTGTCGCTGCTACTGCTTTTCCAGCCTGATAAGATATGTGATGCGCTTTTTGATCATCACTGAGCATCAGCAGTTTTCTTTTACCAAACATTACTTTATCTTTGACTTGATAAAAATGCTCCATTGTTACTTGTGTGCCGTTTTGACGGAGTGAAAGTAATGCTGCCTCATTCACAAGTGCGGCTAAAGATGCGCCGTTAAAGCCTACAGTCATATTTGCCAAAACATCAATATCTGTCTCATTTGGAATCGGAGCTAAATATTTTGCAATAATAGAAGCCCGTTCATGCTTTGTTGGAAGATCAACAAAAATACGTCTATCAAAGCGTCCCGCACGAAGTAAGGCACTATCTAAGACATCTATTTTATTGGTTGCTGCGACCACGATGATATCGCTCGATTCTTCAAATCCATCCATCTCGGTGAGAAGCTGATTGAGGGTAGCTTCACGTTCGTCATTACGATTGCCATCACGCTTTTTACCAACAGCATCAATCTCATCGATAAAGATGATCGCAGGCGCATTTTTCTTCGCTGCCAAGAAGAGCTCATGTACTCTTTTGGCTCCCATTCCTACATAGATCTGCACAAAAGAAGCACCACTTTGGTAGAAAAATGGTACGCCCGCTTCATGAGCAACAGCTTTGGCAATCATAGTCTTTCCAACGCCTGGAGGGCCTACAAGTAGGACACCGCGAGGCATTCTTGCTCCAAAAGTTCGATAACGTTTTGGATTTTTCATAAAGTCGATAATCTCTGAGAGTTCCACTTTCACTTCACTGATTCCGCCTATATCATCAAAAGAGATATTTGGTTTTATCGCTTGAATCGGTTCATTTGATGCGATAGGTGCTGTAACATCCGATATTCTGGAAGATCCAAATTTTAATCCTGAGCCATTTTTTTGGTACCAGCGAAACGCATAAGATCCAGCGCCAAGAAATAAAATAACGTAAAGTAAAGTAGTAAGCTCAGAATGCCCCTCTTCTATCTCGACCTTATAATCTGAAAATAACCCAGGTGTTACCTGAGAAGTCGCTATCTTGTAGATATCTTTTTTTGTTTTAAGATAGACATACTCTTTTGTAGCGATGACATTTGTCACTGTATGATCGAGCAGTATTTTTTGTGCATCATTAAGCGTTATCGGGTTTGAAGTGTCTCGAAACACGGCGAAAAGTATCAATACAATGATAATAAAAGCCGAAGCATAAAGAGCGATATTGTTATATTTAGATTTGAACATAGTTATACTCATCTTTCACCTCAAATTCCTTACATGTAAGCCAATTTCCACTGAGATCTTCATCTGATTTTATAACTACTTTGTTGAAATGCTGGTCGAATCCGCTGTAGAGTCCATCCTCTCTTTGACTCTCAACCAAAATTTCAAGCTCACCCTTAAAAGCTTTTCTAAATGCTAAATTTTTAGCATCTATGATTGAAGTAAGCTGATGCAAGCGCTCTTTTGCAATATTGCCACTGACCTCATTTTTCATCATAGCAGAGGGCGTTCCATCACGTTTTGAATAGCTAAAAGCGTGCAGATGTGTCAAAGGCAATCTTTTTACGTTTTCAATTCCTTCACGCCAAAGTTCCTCGCTCTCTCCAGGATGCCCTACGATATAGTCTGTTCCAAGTGCAAAACCTTTTTCTGCCAAAGTATGAAAAAGCTTGAAATCACTCTCGTAGCGATTACGTCGATTCATCAGTTTAAGCATCTCGGGTGAAGTATGTTGCAATGCTACATGTAAGTGCTTTTCAAGCCATGGTTCGCCAAGTATCTCTTTAAACTCATCATTGATCTGGATAGGTTCCAAACTGCCTACGCGGATGCGTCTTACACCTTTGACTTGACTCATCTGCTTCATAAGACGAGCGATATTTGTACCCTCGCCTGTTCCATAACTTCCGACATTTGTACCTGTGAGGATAAACTCTCCAAAACCGTTAGATGAAAGTCTATACACCTGTTCAAGGATTCTTTTTTCATCCAGACTTCTAGCATCACCGCGTACAAATGGGATAATACAGTAGTTACATCTGAAATTACATCCCTCTTGTATCTTGATAAATGCGCGGCTTTTTCCGATAAACTCGCCAACGACTGCATCATCTACAAAATTCAAATCGCCAAGTTCATAAAATGGAGTTTCTTCTTTTAAAAGTGTATTAATTTTTTGCTTTTCGCTTTGTCCAAAAACGCCGAAGACTTTTTTCTTTTCAAAGAGATTTTCACCCTTTGTATGCGCCCCGCAACCTGTCAAAAAGAGTTTTGCACCCGTAGTTTTTTCGATGTGATTGACATAAGAACGTACTGTTGTATCAGCACCGTTTGTCACAGTACAAGAGTTTACGACAACAACATCTGCTTCATTCTCATTTTCTGTGATGTCAAAATCCTCTAAATTTTGCATCATCACCTGCGAGTCAAAAAGGTTTGTTCGACATCCAAAGGTCTTAAAATAGACTTTTTTTCTCATATATTCTCCTGTGAATTTTCTGGCATTTTTTTAGGCGTACTCTCTACATATAAGCGTTGTGTTGGGTATGCAATGGTAATATCAGCCTCTTTGTTAAACTCTTCAATAATCTCCAAAGAGATAGTGCTTCGAAGCGTTAGCGTCGCATACGCATTTGTCAGATACCACGTACTAATGACAACACCATTGGGCTCAATAAAAGAGAATATTCGTGGCTCAACATTGGTATTTTTAAGACTATAGTGACTTCTGAGCCTACTCAACTGTTTTCTTGTAATCTCGGTATACCCCTTGGAGTATTTTCTACTAACCTCTTTACAGATATGCATCGCTTTTTTATGATTTGAATCAAAAGAGATCACGATATCGATACCATCCCATACTGTTTTTAATGAGTGATGCGTGTAGTTGGCTATCATCCTTGTAAAGACATAATTATTTGGAATAAAAACAATACGTCCGGCACGACGGTTTTTCATAATAGAAGAGAGTGTAATATCTTCTAAAATAGTGATACGTAAAAGAGAAACATCCATGACATCTCCAACATACACCATCCCGTCCATATCTACACGAATCCTGTCGCCTACATGAATACTTCCGCCAAAGACGATAATAAGCCATCCAAGGATACTCATAAACCAATCTTTCATAGCGATGGCAATACCTGCCGATGCAAAACCGAGAATTGTGACAAGATAACTGACATTTTCAATGTAATTAAAGAAGAGAATTAAGAGTATCAGCGTAAAGTTAACAAATGTAATGATCTTATTCGCTGTATAAAAACGTTCATTATCTTTGATATATTTTTTAATAATAAGTTTAAATAAAAAAAGAATAACAAAAAGTATGACGATGATAATCCCGATCTTCATCAATTTATAGATCTGTTCCTCTATCTTTTTGTTGATATTTATCTCCATTACTTCAATACGTTTTTTATAAACACCTTCTGTAATATTGATAGTATCTAGTGCCACTGAAAATCTGTCAAGTTGTTTTTTAAGATCTTCAAGATTGTTTTTTGTTTTGTTATCATCTTGTACAACAGCCAGATTTTCATAGACCGCTGTCTTTTTTTCCAGAAGCGCAACCATAGCTGCCAAACTTTCTCTTTGCTTTATATAATCATCATAATTATTATTGATCTGCTTAATAAAAGAGTATCCGGTAAAGATATCTAAAGGGTTGTTGATAGAAGGTATCTCAGAAAGTTCCGGCGGAGTAAGTAGTTCTGAAAAAGGCGCTGAATCTTTACTTTTAAACTGTGTCATCTGACTTGAAAGAATATTTTCCTTGGAGCGTAATGAGGAAAGTTCATCTAAGTTTTTACCATACTTATTCTCTTTTGTAAGAGTAGAGATCTGACTTTTTATCTCTTCAAGATTCTTTTTTACTTCGAGTGATGTCAGGTACGAGCTATAGTTTTTTATCCAAACATTATCAGATGGTATTTCATCATCGATGTCACTAAGAGAGGTTGTATATTCTTCTACAAGATGCTGTTTTTGTGCTAATAGTGCTTCATTTGCGGCACTACTATCTTTGTTTTTATCTACTGCCTTCGCATAAAGAGAAAGGGCACAAAGAAGAATCAGCAGTATTTTTCTCATCAAATTACCTTATACGAATTTAAAACATCTTTGACAATCTTACTATCTACTTCATCGGTAATCTTGACGCCGCCAATGCCATCTGCAAGTATAAAAGTGATAGAACTGTCAGAGCTTTTTTTATCTAGAAAAAATGCATTATAAAAACTCTCAACATCTTTGATGGCATAGGTCACAGGCAGACGGTATTTGACTAAAAGTTTTTTGATACGTAAGGCCTCTTCCTCTTTTAAAAGTCCAAGTTTGACAGAGACCTCATTTGCCATCATCATACCAACAGCGACCGCTTCTCCATGAAGAAAACCAGTGTAATTTGTTTCATTTTCTATAACATGTGCAAAGGTATGACCATAGTTGAGAGCCGCGCGAAGCCCTTTTTCTTTTTCATCCTCTGAGACGACATTTGCTTTTGTCTCCACAGATTTTCTGATCGCTTCTGCTAAAACAGTCGCGCTGTTAAGATCATTTTCTTCAAGCCAAGTAAAGAACTCTGCATTAAAAGTCACAGCCATTTTTACAATCTCGGCGATTCCTGCACCAAATTCTCGTGAAGGAAGGGTTGAGAGAAAATAGGGATCAATATATACCGCTTGGGGCTGATGAAAAGAACCGACAAGATTTTTACCAAAACTGTTATTCATACCTGTTTTACCGCCGACACTTGCATCTACCTGAGAAAGAAGTGTTGTAGGAATCTGAATGAAGTCAATCCCTCTTTGATAAATACTCGCCGCATAACCTGTCATATCACCGATAACGCCACCGCCAAAAGCAATCAGTAAAGAGCCGCGGTTAAAACGGTGATTAAAAAGACTTTCGAGGATAAGATCTATGCTTTCCTGATTTTTATACTCTTCGCCATCGGGCACTGTGATGATATAAAGCTCTTTTGCAGATATGGTATTCAGAAGATATCGAAGGTGAAGACCCGAAACTGTAGGATTTGTGATGATTGCGACTTTTTTGTCAAAGCGCAGGTCACCAAGCTTGTCTATTGTAATTTTATAAGAGTTATCTATTACTTTTTTAAGTGTTATATTTACGACCATTTTCTACATCCAAACATTAAATTATTAAGTGATAGATAATACTTTATTCTTACTTAAAAACGTGTAAATCAGACCTATTCACACGCCTAAAGCTGCACGGGAATAAAGATCTGGTGGTAATCGTCAAGCTTGAAATAAAGCTTCTCGCTGTCAATGGAAAAAAGAGAAAAAATCTGTCTTTCAACTATTTTTGAAGTAAAAGGCATAAGATGAAGAAAGTTCTCTTGATGTCTGAGTTCACGGATAGGGTTACCGTCACTATTTGTGACTTTAATCGATTTTGAAAAGATTGTAGCAAGATTATTAAAATGTTCTATAACCTGTTCTTTGTTTTGGTCTTGTTCATTTGTATAGTTGAAAAGTTCCAAGTTAAATCCCATCTGAGAGGAGATATCAAAGACAGTTGTCGAAACTTTTTCGAGATCTCTATTTTCAGTAAGTACTGCAACTGAATCTTTGAGTCTTGAAAAGGATCTATTTGCTATTTTTAGTACCGGCAAACGGGCAGCATAAAGCATATTTCTTGCTTCATAGTTTTTAAATACATCTTTAGAAACCATCACTAAACCGATATGATATTTTTTCATATCAGCGCGAAAAATAGTTTCGATCGCTGTATCTTTATAGTTGATCTCTACATCTACACTCTGTGAACTCACATCTTTAATCGCCCATAACAGGTCTATATTACTTGGATTAAATACTTTGATATAAAGTTTATGTTTGAAACTTCTATGTATAAACAAAGCACGACGAAGCAGATCTTTGATATTTTTCTGATTCTCTTTGAACATATCGATATAAAGATAAAGGTTTGAACCAAAGGGTTCAGGAAACTGCCCTAGTTCACGTTTGATGGCACGATAAACAGACTTTAAGACAGCCGGATCACCTACAAGAAGTAAAAGATCATTTGGATGAATCATACGTTTTCTTGTCGGTAGCAAAAGCTCTCGATTTCTGTAAATAGCCACGATCTTCCATTTATGTTGCTCGATAACACCGATGTGACGGTAAACGAAAGAACTTCCAAAAGGAACAAGCACTTCCATGATCTCACCCTGACCCAAACCCACATTTTTAGCAGTTACAGGTACATTTGGAAGATAATCAATCATCCTTGAAGCCATAATCTCGTTTTGTTTAACATACAAAATACTCGGATCTCTGTTTTCAAAACCCCAGTGATCAAGTACGATAAGACGAAGCTGTTTTTTCATCGCTCTGATATTTTTGATCGTATGCTCTACATCAGTAAGGTTATCCATAGTGATGATTGCTTGCATAAACTCCATCTTAAGAAGATTTGAAAGTTTATGAAAACTTGTAGGATCAAATTCAAAAAATTTAAAACGTGCAGGATTTGCATTTTCATACTCGATAGCTTTTGGTTGAACGACATAATAGATATTATCACTTGTATAAGTATCTATTACCCGTTCTATAAATTGGCGGCCGATTTCACTATCACTGATTATAAGTATCTTTTTCATTGGCGTGATTATAGCAGAAGAGCTGTTTTTACTCGTATCATCTTAAA
>JAVHRU010000020.1:0-4876 GCA_036171835.1 Sulfurimonadaceae bacterium
ATTATAATATATAATACTACTACTCCTTAAAGTCAAAGCTTGATTTCCAAGTGATAACTCTTTATCGCTTGGAATCTTTTAGTATTTTCATCTTCTCTTCTACAATATTTTTCTCTTTTAGATCTATTGTTTTTGTTCTATAAAACTCCATCCAACTGATGACACTTTTCTTGTAGCCATAAAATGAGGATTCATCGATAATATTTGTTATTGTCTTATCATACAAAGAATCTTTCATGAGAGACCCCATAATCATTTTTGAGATAATATCTTTTGAAGCTAGTATCTCTTTTTGCGCAGCTTCAAAATCGTTATGGAGTTTGTATTTTGCAAAGCTTTGATATTTAGGTGGAAGATTTTCTATATCTTTTATGCCATAGCTATTTTGTAAAAAAAGATAGTAACTATGAAGTTTAGCATCATTGACAAGAGGTTCTATTGCTACATATTCTTCACAGCTGTCCTCTTGCACAGTACTTACATGTAAAGCACATTCGCTGAGATGGATTGTTGCTAAAGTGGTGAAATCTGAACTTTGTTTTGCATACTTTATAGCACGTTTGAGATCTATGTAAGAAAGTGAATCATCATTTTGTAAAAAATGCTTTTGATGACTTTCATAAGCATTGACACTTTGGATCTGCCAATCGTTTTTTGGAGTAGATGTGGAGCATGCACTTAAGAAGATAAGAGTACACGTAAGTAAAATAACTTTTATCATGGGAGTGTAACCTCACTTTTTTTATTGCCACCTAGCAATGCGTCAACTTTATTCATAACTTGATTGGTTTTATCAAGTCCAACTTCTATCTGCTCTTTGATAGCGCCTAAATCTTTGTCATATCCACCTACGGCGCTCACTGTTCCATCAAGAACTTGAAGTTTTTTCTGCACATCTTTCATAATAACATTAATATTGTTGAGAACATCAGCGGAGGGTTTGACTACTTTAGAATCAAGACCACTTATAAGGCTATCAAGTTTTATACTGATCTCATGCACTTGTTTCATAGTTTTTTGTGTTTCATTCAAAGAACTAATCAATGCGTTTGTGCTGCCTTGATCTCCCGTAATACTTGTAAGAAGAGATTTATTTGAAGCGATTCTACTAGTAATGGTATCGAGATTTTTGATACTATGATTAAACGCTCCATCTTCTTGAGAAAAGTTTGAGGTAAGCGTATCAATATTATTGATAATATGGATCATCTTAACAATTGCAGGTTGCAGTTTTGTGATCATATCGTTGATGTCATCATTTTCAACAAACTGTAAGGTCGAGTTGGGTGGAAGCAATTTATAGCTAGGCGTAGTAAGCACGTCAATACGGGGAGCGCCGATAAGTGGTTTTGTTAAAAGAAGTATTGAATATTCACGGATCCACTTAGTATTTTTTTGTGAAACTGAGAAAGTGATATGTACATTTCCTTTGTCAGTCAACTCTATATTATCAATAGTCCCAATGGCAAATCCTGAATATTGCAGAGGCATACCGATCTTAAAAAGAGATGCGGAGGGGGAATAAAAATCGTAGTTAACGCGTTTTTCAAAAGCTCCTTTTTCTTTGAGGATAAAATAGGAAAATAGTATTAACACAGACATAAGAGCAATGACAAAAAGACCAACAGCGAGTTTCATTTTATTATAGGACATGACAAGATTCTTTTTTGTAGTGTAGGGCATTCGTTTGTATATCAAGTATTATTATATCTTTTTTGATCTCTAGTGTGAAAATCACATCTAAGATATCTTGTATTTCAATGAGAGTTGTTGTTAGAGTAAAGGGTGAGACGATGAGTATACAAGCAGCATCGCTTAGTATCGCACGCACGAGCATGGCACAAAAAAGTTCAAATTCACTGCATTCATAAGTCTGTTTTGTTGCGATAGATTTCATAGAGATGGTTCGAAGCAGTAAACTTGCCTCTTTTTGGGCATCAAGTGCTTTTTTATTATGATGTACCTCTTGAAGCAGAGCGATATTTTCTACAATATTGAGATTAGAGAGAAGTGGGATCTCTTTTGCTACTAGCGTATAGTCTTGAGAACTTTGAATATAGTGATCAAACTCGTTGTGGTTAGCAAAGAGTTTTACAGGGATTGTAGCAGTAATGATAGCACCTCGATGGCAAAGATAGCGATGAAAAGCTTGACCATTCCGCCTGAGACAGAGATGGGGATTGCACTATAGTTGTGCATAGTTTTTATTCCGCTGTAGATAGGAATGAGCATAAGGATAAATCCAAAAGTGAGACTTTTAATCAATAAAATCATGAAGTCTTTGATCTGAATAGAGTTGATAAGCATTTTGACATACGAATCGATATCCATACTCATGTAAAAGAGAGTAAAGACATAGCCGCTAATGAGCATCACAATCGCAAAGATCAAAGAGAGCGAAGTAACACTGAGCATCCCTGCAAAGATACGCGGAATAAAGAGATAGTTTATGAGGTCTATGTTGTAGTGTTCTAAAGTTTGTATTTCATTGTTGACCTTCATAAGGGCTATCTCAGTATTGATCGCCGTACTGGAGCGAAGTGCGACAAGTAAGGCGGTAAAAAATGGAGCAAACTCATCAAGTGTAAAATGGATCACAATAGAACCTATTTGATTGTGAAGGGAGAAATTAAATGCTAAGGAGATCACAAAGCCGATGATAACAGAACCAAATAAAAATGCTAAAAAAGTAAAAAAAGGGATGATCTGTACGGCTGTGACATAGACCTGCTTTGTAAATACCATCATCATAGCTGGATTATAACTACTTGGAGTGAGCATATGAATGATACAAACGAGGGCGAATTTTGCTACTTCATAGACAGATGAAAAGGATTTTATAGCAGAATCACCGATCTTTTCAATAGTAGTTAGGAGCACTTTGTTTATCCTTTTTTAAAATGAAATATCTAAGTTGATAATCGGTTCATCTGCAGTAGCAATTTTATTTTTTTTCGAGCTAAAATAGTATTGCTGATACTTCATATCCTCTTCTAAAATATGGTCGATTAGTGCCTGTTTAGCAATCACTCTCATTTTAGTTTGAATGATATCAAGGCGTGATGGATCACGTAGGATAGTAGAAACGGATTTGACAAGCTGTTCGTGAAGTTCGATATGATATGCCAAATCCGGATAGTCGATACTTTTCATAAACTCTTCTTCATCTTTGAAATGCACTTTGATATACTCAAACAGTTCATGTAAAATCGTTCGAACATTTTCTTTTACGTCTTTACTTTCTTGAAGGGAGAATATTTTATAAACAATATCAAAGAGTTTTTTGTGCTGATCATCTATATTTTTAATACCGAGGGAGTATGCATCATCCCATTTTATTTTTTGCGATGTCATTTGTTTTCACTTTATTTTTAGGTTCATTATTAAAAAAAGAGCCAGATAAGCAAAGCAAACCCTATAATAAGGTTCAGCCAACTTACTCCATCCTCAAACATCATCTCTAAAGCTTTGTAGTAATAGTGCATTTCGAAACTATTTGCTAATAAAAGTTGCGCTTTTGCAAAGGCGGTGATATCAGCTCCATAAAAAAAAGCCACTATTTCTGGAAGTATAAAAAAGAGAATAACACCCAAAAATCCCCAGATACTTTTTTGCGGTTTCATAGAGGTAAGTGCCTGCTGTGTTGCCGGATTTTTAGCGATTTGTTTTGCTTTTTCTTGTAGTTTTTGTCTCATTTTATAGCTGACCAGAACCTCATATAGACTTTACATGTAAAGATACCAAAGATATCCTTTAAGTATAGAAATTTATGAAAAAAATGGCGCAGTAGTAACAATTTTTCTTAAGGTGATAAAAAATTGTTATAGCATCATTTCAAAAAATATGAATTTAGATAAGAAGTTTAATACCCTTTATAATAGTTATTCATTTTTCTCTTGAATTTTCCAAAAAAACTGTTGTCATCGCTACTATTTGTTTTTTGGTGATTATCATAAGAGTGGCGACCTTTATTTGAAGGTTTTGGCTGAGGTAATCTTGTAGCATTCTCTTTCGCAGCTTTGCTCATTTGAGGAAAAATGTTGATACCGGAAATCTTTTCAAGCTCAGCGATACTGATGACTTTATAATCATGTCCTGGTACATTTTCTGTTATATAGGCAGCTCCTTCACCGCTTGATGGTATATAGATAGCTTTAAATATATTTGTCGGCACAAGAACTCTGTTTCCAATACGACGAGGATGCTTGCCAAGATATAGAGGACCGGTTACAACATAAATCTCACCCTTTTTTTTAGTAAGATAGCGAGTAGAGCTTTCGATGTCTGCCCAGATACCACTGTTGTTATCATGGTCTTGGGGAACCATATTTGCCAAGGTAAAGCACTCTTCATTGCTTTGCCTTTCATCAAAATCTCCGCTAGGACTCATGTGACCCCTGTCATATCCTGAATGAGCATAATCTGTGAGTTCGGCTCTCTCATCAGGTCTGAGATGCGCATCTTCATGAAAATCATCTCCACGTTTGGCTTTTTTTGTAAGCATGTCTCTTGTAAGGTGCTCCGCACTCCAAAGAGGAGTTTTTGTAAGACCTGAGTGCATAATTGCAAATTGTCTGTAACAGATTTCCGTTGTTTTTGGTAAAAGCTTGGAGTTAAGGATATCGGGAGCGTTATTCGCATAGTAAATACCTCCGCATGATGTTGGCGCTGCGGATAAATAGAGTGTAGTTAAAAGTGAAAGGATTAAAAAAAGAAGCTTATTCAAAAGTTTTCCTGAGCTGAAATAATATCGCAATGATACATTATGCTTCTTAAAATTCCAGTATATTGGTGTAACTGAATGAATATGCGTCTATATAGTCAGCCCTGAAAAACCAAATACACCCCTGCCTTAGGCACTTTAGAAGCTATTATG
>JAVHRU010000021.1:0-20337 GCA_036171835.1 Sulfurimonadaceae bacterium
GAATTATTATATCCTCTTTTACTAGATTGACACAATTTCGAACGTTCCATGAACACTAACAGCCTAAATATCTCTCTCTTTTATGAGGTTTAAGTTTTGTAACATCCACAACTATAAACCCATCCACACAGTCTTCAAAATCTTTATCTAATCCAAAATCCGTAAACATGACTCCACCATCTTCACAAAGATCACTATACTGTTTATATAATGTAGGAATCGCAAGTCCTTGGAGCTGTAACTTGTATCTGAGGGTGATAAGATCTTTTTTAAAGTTGTTCAGTTCAAAGATCGTTTCAAACTCAGCTTCGAGATGAGCAGAGAGTATAAAACGCTCTTTATGCTTTACATGTAAGATCTCTGAAGCAAAGTAGTTCATATAAAAGTAGATCATAATCGCTGTAGATTCATAATTGTAAGATTTTGAGATACTTACAGGACCAAACATATAGCGAATATCGGGATTATTTTTCAGATACGCGCCGATTCCCTGCCAAAGATAATCAAGGGCTCTTGAGTTTTGGTATTTTGGCTGGATAAAACTGCGTCCAAGTTCAAGTCCTTCTCTCATATACTCTTGAAAACTCTCTTGGTAATCAAACAAAGTTGAAGTATACAATCCATCTTCGCCATAGGTATGGAGAATATCTTTGGACTTTGCAACTCTGTATGAACCGACGATCTCGCCATCTTTATCATCCCAAAGAACGATATGATCATAGATCAGATCATATTCATCGATATCTCTTTTTTTCCCGCTTCCCTCTTTAACATGACGAAAACTTATCTCTCTTAAGCGCCCTATCTCTTTTAAAACAGAACTCTCTTCAAGTGAAGAATAAAGATAGATCTTTTTACCATCTTTTGTTTCACCAAGTTCTTTTGCTTTTAAAAGTTCAGTTTTAAGCTCTTGATGATTTTCTGCAAGTGCTATCTCGTTTTGTGTTTTAAAGAGACATGGCTTGTTTGTACTCAAGCGTTCAAGATGTTTTTTAAGCAGTTTGACTGTATCTTTGATCGTGAGTGAGGGGATATTGTAGCTATCATAGGGAATCATTTTTCCGATTTTGAACTCGATATTTTTTCCGTAAAACTTAAACATCTCATTTGGAAGTGTTATCGATGCAAGTGATTTGTTAAAGCTCGATAGCGTATAAAAAAACTTACTATTTTTTGCATTGATGTAGATAGGGAGGACGGGCGCTTGCATCTTTGAAGCGATACGTAAAAACCCGCTTCTCCATTTGGTGTCTTTGATCCCGTTGACTCTTGCACGACTCACTTCGCCTGATGGAAAAAGGATAAGGAGTTGCTCTTTTTTGAGTGCATCATACATTCTCTCTAGCGAGCTTTTGTCCATTTTACCGCGGATGTTATCCACAGGAACGATAAGCTCTTGAAGATTTTCGATAGAAGCTAAAAAGGTTGTTGCAACTATTTTTATATCTTTACGGATATCTTTTAAAACATACAAAAGAGCAAGTGCATCAAGAGCACCGAGAGGATGGTTTGCGATGACAACACATCTGCCATAACTCGGAATGCGCTGAAGCTGATGTTTATGGATCGTAATATCCACTTCAAAATGATCTAAAACAGCTTCGACAAAGCCATAAGCATCTTTGTGTTGATGCTTGTCTAGAAAGCTATTGACTTCACTTTCATGAAAGAGTTTACGAAGAAGTGCTGTTGAGATATTTTTTAAGATTGTAGGGAGTTTATGAAACCCCTCATAGTTGTGTTCGAGGTAATTTTGTACGGAGACTTGCAACTTAAGCCACCATGTAGATATTGATAAGTTCTTGAGCGATCTCTTCGACACTCATCTGCGCATGCAAGCACTCTTCGATAAACTCATACTCTTCATCAATGATAATCGATACATTCTCTTTCGCGATGAAGTAGCGCTTAACAAGACGTTGTTGGACTTGTTGTATTTTTAGTTCCATAAGTTGACCTCAAAAAGATTTGTTGCTGAAATCTTATTGCACAACTGTCTCAGTTTGGTTACATAATATTTTTTAATACATCCGATTTGATCTTTTGAAAACTTTGTTCTGATTTTTTATATTCTAATAGTTCTAGCTCGCTGATATATTTTTTTGCCATAGGTGTTTTATAATTTTGTAACAGAACCAAGATAAGCTCTTTTGGCGTTTTACACTCTTTGATATCTTGAAAATTTTGTTTTTTAACTCTTATAAAGTTGAGTGAGGGCGCGATTTTTGCGCTTGTAAATCCGGTTAAGAATATTAAAAGAGCAATGGAGATATTTTTCAGATTTTCAAAATCATAACTTTTGCTTGGAGGGAATTCTTTGTTGTCGACAAGGGTTTTAGGATCGATGGAAGAGACTTTGATATCATAGCTTTGAGCTTTGAGCGTGTAGTATTTATTTTGTTTAGGTGAGTATGCTTTGATCTCAAAAGCTGGAATCGTAAAATTGTTTTTACAAGAGAGCGCATAAGAGTATTCTCTTTGGAGTTCATAGCCATTTGGTGTTGCTTTAGAGGCAATATTTGTGATCTGTGAGAAAACGGTTACATTGTTAATCTTATCTAGCAGGTGAAGGTTCTTTTCATTATATCCCGTGCCACTGAGTGTATAGCGGATATTTGCAGAGCCGTATTGATTGATATCACTTTTTTGCAGTTTGGCATCAAGGGTAAAATCCCCGATAAGATCAACTTTTTCGCTTAAAGGGCTTACATGTAAGTGCAAAGTGGGAACTTCTATTTTTGAATTGAGAGTATCCATCCATTTGACATTATCTCTTCCTCCCGTGTAAACCTTTGCTAAAGCACCATCACTTGCAACTTTGATAGTAAAATCAAAATCCACATTGATATCGCCAGATTTTAGAGGAAAAAGAAGATATTTGAATGTTGTTGATGAATTGTGATTTGAGATCTTGTTTGTAACCTGATCTAAAAGAACTACTTCACAGGCATCATTCTTCTTAACCTCTAAAAAGAAAAACATCGAATTTATATAATTTTTTTGTTTTGCTTGGAAAGTGATCTCGATGGGCTCTTTTATTACAACATCTTTTTTATTTACGCTAAGAGAAAAATCTGCAAGATTTGAATCTCCAAAGAGTGTAAATGGAAGGAATAAAAATAAAAATATTTTACCAAGGTTCTTTTTCATCTGTATATCCTTTGTTGATCATTTCGTAGGAGCGATATCCCATCTGGTATTGATTTTTTGATGATGATTGTTGGGTGTTTTGTTCTGCTTTTTTGGTATTGCCTTTTTTAGCGTCACTCGCACCGTTACTGCTTTCACCGGCTTGCTGGCTTGAACCACTTTTGCCTCCACCCTCTTTTTTATCATCTTCTACAGTCTCGGTTTTTTTAGAGCTGTTCTTTTTACTTTGAGGATCTTTTGGAGGCATCATATCAAAGATATTGACACCAGTTTTGAGGTTGAGCTTTTGTAAAAGAGTCAGGTTGTAAAGAGCGTCTTTATCTTCTCCCAGAGCAAGCGCCTGTTCATAAAAAACTTCGGCTCTGTCATAGCGCTGCAGATAAATCGCACATCCAGCCATATCATAAAAGATTTTTTGCTTTATGATTTTGGAGCTTGTTTGTATCTTATCAAAATACTCCAGTGCTTTTTTATACTGCTTAGCTTTGTAATAAGAGCTTGCAATATTGTAGTAACTTTGTACACTCGGAGTTGCTTTTTCAAACTCTTTTGCGGCTTGGAGATATTGTTTCTCAGCAAACGCTTTATCAGCTCTAGAAAAATGGTAAAAATCAATAATATCAGCTTTTGCAGAGTGTGGCAAAAAGAGAAAAAGAGTTAGAAAATAGAGCTGATGAAGCTTCGTCACACTCGCAAAAAAGAGAAAAATAGCGATAAGAAGAGGAATAAAATAAAGTTCTAAATAGCTTTTTACCTGAATGGTTGCGTCATCTTTTTTCCCCTTATTTGATGAAAGATCATCTGAAAGTTGTGTGAGAGTGGAAGAGCTAAATTCATAATATTTTCCACTACTGGAAGTTGCTAAATCCTTCAATATTGGATTTATACGTGAGATGACGAGTGAACTGTATTGATCTTTAATCGTTATACCATCTTTTTTAAGAGCAACTCCATCCTTAGAAGCAGTTGCTACGATATACGGAGTGATAGAGTTTTTTTTACATATTGAAAGTAATTCATTTAGATCTGTTTCATCTCCTCCATCGCTGAAAATAATAAGATTTTTCTTTTGTACAGATGTCTTAGCGATCGTAACAAAGAGTTGTTTTAGCTCTGTACTTTTTGTGAGAATATTAGCAGGATTAAGCGCATCAAGAGCCATAATACTGATAGTTGTATCCGTCGTAGGCGGTGATATGAGCAGAGTCTTTGAAGTAAAAGCAAAGATGGAAAATCTATCTTTCGGATGGAGTTTTAAAAGCTTTTCTATCACTTCTTTAGCCGCTTCATAACGAGAGGGCTTGATATCTTCAGCTTGCATAGAAAAAGAGGCATCAAGAGCGATGATATAGTCTTGAGCATCAAATTTTTCTTGACTTGGTGAGTTTTGTATGACTGGGCGAGTGAGAGCGAGGAGTAAAAAAACAAGTGAGAGATAAAGCAGTTTTGTCTGTCTTTGCTGCATTTTTTTATTTTCTAAAAAGTGTGATTCTATACTGTTTTGCTGATTCTTTTTGTAAAGAAAATAGAGTGGAATAAGTGTAAAAAATACCCAAGGATAAAGAAAACTCATCACAGTCTCCTTTTATAAAGCATAGCAAGAAGTAAAAGTATAGCCCCAAGAAGCGGATAGAATGCTAGAAGCTGTTTATTAAGATAGTTCTCTGAACGTATCTGACTTGGTTCTAGTTTGTCGATTTCGCTGTAGATATCTTCTAACTTAGAACCATCAGAGGCTCCAAACATCTTCGCATGGGAATTGGTCGCTATGAGTTTTAAAAGGCCTTCGTCATAATCGCCTTTTTTACCGATACCGATAGTGTAAATCTTTATCTTCTCTTTTACAGCCGCATCAAGTGCAGCTTTAGGCGAGATGGCGCCGCTGTTATGGTGGCCATCAGTGATTAAAAGCATCACTTTCTCTTTTGCCTGACCCATTTTTAAAAGCCCAGTGGCATTGGCTATTCCTTCGCCGATAGCGGTATTTTCTCCAGCGATTCCTACATCCAAAAAATTGATAAGATAAGAAACGGCGTTCATGTCATAAGTCAAAGGAACACTTGAAAATGCGTATGAGCCAAAAACTGTGACACCGACATTGTCATCAAATCTCTCTTTGATAAACTTTGAGATCACGGCTTTTAAAACATCAAAGTTACTCTCTTCTGGGTGCTCTTTACTAAAACCGCTTTCACCCATAGAACCACTGCAGTCTAGTACAAAAACAAGGTCCCGACCCTTTCTTTGCTGGCTTGACGCAGCATCATAAGTGATAGGTGAGGCAAGGGCGGTGACTAAAAGCGTTAAGATGAGGGAATAGAACAATCTTTCTTTATTGAACCAGCCTGTTTTTAGACTAAACAAGCCAAGATGTGGGAAGATAATTTTTTTAAGAGTTGCCGGACATCGGTAAATACAGATGATGAGTAAAAGCAGCAAAAATGCAAAAGGGTACTCAAACTCAAAATGTCCCAAAATATCTTACCTGCTAGCGTATAAAAGTTTGAGATAAAGTGTAATGTATGAGCTGTAACCAACTTCACTAAACTCGAGATTCCCATCTTTGTTGTAGATAAACGTAGTTGGAAAACCGCTTACATGGAAGCGTTCTGCAAGGCTGGAATTTGTATCGTTGATAACTTGAAAGCTAAGATTTTTTTCTTTTAAAAATGCTTGGATATCTGCGTCACTTTTTGAATTGACGGCAATTGTAATAACGTCAAACTTTTTAGAAAGTGCATCAATGGTGCTGTTTTCCATCTTGCATGTAGGACACCAAGTTGCCCAGAAATGGATAAAAAGTGGTTTGTCTTTACTTACATGTAAAGAGTCGAAACTTTTGCCATCAAGCATAGTCGCTTGAAACTCAGGGAGTTTTTTATCACTTAAATCTGGCGACTTAAGATAGCTTAATGCATTGCTAAATATAAAAAGCAGTAAAGTAAAAATAGCTACCTCTTTGAGGGTTTTTTTAAAGTTCATGTTTTTTAAGCGCTCAGTAATTTTCATTAGTCTACCAAAACATGACCGACAAATTTGCTCATATTATCTAAAATTTCACCGCCACAACGGTATCCAAGTCCACATGCTTCATAAGCAAAAAAGACGCCGGCTTGGTATTTATTACCATTAGCATCCTGCGGAAATTCGACATACTCCTGATAGACTTTTTTATAGTTTCCATAAGGACCATCATTGGCTTTTAAAACTTCGCCGCTAGATGAGAGAACTTTGGTATTTGCGCCCTCACGTCCAAAGACAGGTTTTTCTACTTGCTTTACATGTAAAGGAAGAAATGAGGTTTTAAGTAGATACGGCGAGTCAGGAAAAAGATCGCAAAGTATCTTCATCATCCCTTTTGACTGAAAAAGCAGGGTGTAGGGAGGGTTGAGCAAAATCGCTTTTTGATTTTCCATCACATGTGTCAGCATTGTTGCGAGTTCCGGTTCATCGTGGGCGATATCTTCAAAAGGGTAGAGTTTAAACCAGTATTCATACGGATTGTCATTTGCGTCGCATATCTCTTCATCACTGAAACGGACATTTTGGATATACTCAAAATAGGTATTAAATCCCGCGTCTGTCGCGATCTGCTGTAAGAGTCTTGTCGTGACTTCCTCTTCGGCATTTCCCTCTACGCATGAAAATAAAATTTTCCATCCATCATAGCGTTCATCAAACATCTCTGGATCATCAAATAGAGTAATAAGACGGCGAAAGTTATCGCGAAGTGCGTCATAGACATTGTTAAACTGCTCCTCTTCATTCATATTGTTAACCTTTAAAAGTGCCCATTGAAGCAGGGCTGTTTCAAAAAGTGAAGTAGGTGTGTCGGCGTTGAACTCTATGAGTTTTATAGGTTTTCCATCGATCCCACCGGCAAGATCAAATCTTCCGTACACATGCCAATGCACGTCATTTTCCCAGCTTTTCTTGATCATCTCCACAAGATTAAAAGGGATACCTATTTCAAAGAAAAGATCATTTTCTATCACATACTCAGCCGCTTTTGCATACATGTCATAAAGCTCATTGACCGCTTCATAATAGTTTTCTGCCTCTTGGTGGGTGACAAGAACTAGCTTATCACTGACATACTTACTTCCATCGCTGTCTGTGTGCCAAGTAAAGCCTATTTCTTCAAGAGCTTTATCATCGATAGGTTTGATTGATTTAAGCTTTATCATGATCAGCCTCCAAACATTCCGCCAGAAGATGTCCTCGAACTTCCACTGCTACTCCCACCAAAAAAACTTTTCTTTGCTGAACTCCCAGAACTGCCTGCCGCGCCACCCGTAGCTGAACGAGAATAAGCCGAGCGGTTCACATTATTTGCCTTATTCGCAAAGTTTGAATTATTCATAAGTGCATTTCCTACCATATGACCAAGTAAGCTTCCAGCGGCAACGGCAAGGATAGTGCCTCCAAGACCCATTCCCTCGCTACCGCTTTCCTTGTTGAGTTCTGAACCACCTTTTTGATACTTGTCATACTCTTGTGAAGCAACATTTTTCATCTCATCTTGGCTCATAATACGCTCTGTTACTGTTCCATTCGCGTCTTTTGAGCGGATAATCGCGCGGCTTGGTCCATCAGTGGGCATCTCTTCAACAACGACATATTTACCATTTGTAAGTTGTTCGATGACTAAAAATTTATTTTGCTCTTTTTTTTCTTCTTGGCTACATCCTCCAAGAACACTCATCAAGATAATACCGGCACTTCCGAGTGCAACGGAGCTTGCGATACTAGTTATATGTTTCATCAGTTAGATCCTCTTTTTTAAACTTTAAAATTTTAGTTGATGTACTTTTATCATTGAAATACAGTGTAGTTCTTCCATTGTAGTAAATTTCACCGTTATAAGTCTGATTTGCCACATGTAAAGTAACATTTTCTTGCATAAACATACTTTTTGCTAAACTCTCTCCAGTAGATGGTATAAGTGTTAAAAAAGATCCAAGTAGTAAAAAAGATACAAGGAAAAACTGAAATTTTACACTTTGCGTATAGATAAGAAGCAGACCAAGTAGGATGGAGATCCCCATAAAAAGAAAAATATTTTGATGGTCTGCAAAAAGAATATTATAGTAGACGTCAATATTGTTTGCTTTGATGTAGTTGAGAAATACTCCAAGAAAGATAAAAAAATCAAAAACAAGTGTAAAGAACATTCCCGTTAACAGTGCTTGTACAAAACGTGTCATCTGAGTCTCCTTATTTTTGTATTATTTATTTTATAGAGTGTTGATGGAGTTGTTTCATAAAACCCCCTACAATCTTCGACGATTATATCGCTTTTCCTTATACAGAAATCTTTATCAAACTCATGACCGCTTTTATTTGCAGAAGTAGAATAAAGCCAAGGATATTTTTGTAACACTTGCAGATGGGGATTGTTTTTTACGACTCTTGAAGCTCTATTTTTGATAATAAAAGTTGTTTTTTCGGATCTTCTTACGAAGTTTTTATATTTTTGCGGGACTCTATTTCCATCTGCCTTAAAGGCCTCAAAAGATGGATAAACTTTTAAAAATTCTTTTCCAAGAGGTCGTGATTTGACCTCTTCGAGAAGGGAAGCATCAGCAGATAAAAAACCGACAGTTGTATCTGTCTGTGCTAGAATGATTGACATTTTAAGCTAAAAAATCCTGTAAAGCTTGAGGCTCATTCCAAGCAGGATCTTTCATCTCACCCAAAGCCTCTATCGTTGCACGAGTCGCACTTAGAGTTGTAAAATATGGGATATTACGGCGTAAGACTTCTTGACGGATAACGATAGCATCTTTTTTTGATGTGTTATTATCTGACGTATTTATAGCCAATTGAATCTCTCCATTTTTCATCTCATCTTCGATATTTGGACGGCCTTCAGAAATCTTTAGAACTGTTTCACACTCTAAACCAGCATCGTTGATGATCTTCGCTGTTCCGCTAGTCGCGACAATTTTAAAGCCGTGATCGATAAGTCCTTTTGCAATCTCTGGAGCATGTTTTTTATCCATATCTATGAAAGATAAAAATGCAGTTCCTGAAGTTGGGATGTTATTTCCAGCCGCGAGTTGCGCTTTTGCAAAACTGATACCGAAGTTTTTACTGATACCCATGACTTCGCCCGTAGACTTCATCTCAGGACTTAGAACTAAGTCTGCGCCATAAAGTTTGTTAAATGGGAAAACCGCTTCTTTGACTGCAACATGGTTTTTAAGGCGAGGTTTCAAAATAGCATCTTCTTCCATTACGACATCATATTTGTCATAGTACGCTAAAGAGCTTCTTAGAGTCTCACCCATCATAACACGAGTTGCAACTTTTGCCAAAGGAATTCCAGTCGCTTTACTTACAAATGGAACTGTACGAGAAGCACGAGGATTGACTTCGATAAGGTAGATTTCACCCTCATAGATAGCGTATTGTACATTCATAAGACCATGCACACCAAGGCCAAGAGCGATAGTTTTTGTCTGCTCTTCTACTTGGCGAATCATCGCATCGCTAAGATTCATTGGAGGCAATGAACAAGCGCTATCGCCTGAGTGAATTCCCGCTTCTTCGATGTGTTGCATAACAGAACCGATATAAACATCTATGCCATCACAGATAGCATCAACATCAAGTTCGATAGCCTGATCTAAAAATTTATCAACCAAAACTGGTGCATCATTACTGACAGAAACCGCAAGATCCATATATTTTTTGAGTTCATCTAGATTGTAAACGATACGCATTCCACGTCCGCCAAGAACATACGAAGGACGAACCAAAACTGGGTAGCCAAGACGTTCAGCTATGACGTAAGATTCCTCTTTTGTACGGGCAAGACCATTTTCTGGTTGTTTGAGATTGTTATTTATAACAAACTCTGAGAATTTTTCTCTATCTTCAGCAAGGTCGATAACAGCGGCTGTCGTTCCCGAAATATTTGCTCCGATATTTGTTAGTGCATTTGCAAGTTTCAGCGGAGTTTGTCCACCAAAATGTACGATAATGCCATCTGGTTTTTCGTTTTCAATCACTTCACGAACATGTTCAAAATCGATAGGCTCAAAGTAAAGAACATCAGAAGTATCATAATCTGTTGAAACTGTTTCAGGATTACAGTTGTACATAATCGTCTCGATATCCATCTCTTTAAGAGCAAATGCCGCGTGAACACAACAGTAGTCAAACTCAATACCCTGACCGATTCTGTTTGGTCCACCGCCTATGATCATCACTTTTTTTCTATCGCTTTGGCGAGGTTTGACACTGGTGAGTTTTGTGATATTTGTTGTTGAATACAAATATGGCGTAAGTGCTAAGAACTCAGCCGCACAAGTATCGACTTCATTGTACTCTAAGTGAATGTCAAGCGCTTTTCGTGCATCGTAAACATCGTTTTCACTTACTTTTTTTGCAGAGTTTTTCTCGATAAGTTGAGCGATCTTCATATCTGCAAAACCATCAGATTTGAGTTTTCTTAAAGCTTTTTCATCTTTTAGAGTTTCTGTAGTGATAGTTTTTTCGGAGTTGATGATCTCTTCTATTTGACATAAAAACCATGGATCTATTTTACATGCGTTGAAGATATCATCCACACTCATCCCACGTCTAAAACCCTCTGCAACATAAAGGATGCGGTCAGCATTTGGACGGCGGATCTCATGGATCATCGTCTCATCATCACAATCAAGTTCGTCAAAACCTCGAAGACCAGTTTCTAAAGAACAAAGCGCTTTTTGTACAGACTCTTTAAAAGTACGACCAATAGCCATAACTTCGCCCACTGATTTCATACTTGTTGAAAGTGTACTCTCAGCTTCAGGAAATTTTTCAAAAGTAAAACGAGGGATTTTAGTCACGATATAGTCGATAACTGGTTCAAATGCCGCAGGAGTTCCCGTGATATCATTTTCGATCTCATCGAGTGTAAAGCCGACTGCTAAAAGTGTTGCGACTTTTGCGATTGGATATCCTGTAGCTTTTGATGCAAGAGCAGATGAACGGCTTACGCGAGGATTCATCTCGATAACGATCATACGACCAGTTTCAGGGTCAACTGAGAACTGAACATTACTTCCGCCTGTGTCAACACCGATCTCGCGTAAAATTGCAAACGAGGCATCACGCATACGTTGATACTCTTTGTCTGTGAGTGTAAGCGCAGGAGCGACGGTGATAGAGTCTCCCGTGTGAACGCCCATAGGATCGAAGTTTTCTATAGAACATACGATAATACAGTTATCCGCTTTGTCTCGTATAACTTCCATCTCATACTCTTTCCAACCAAGAAGAGATTCTTCGATGAGGATCTCATTTACAGGAGATTCTGCAAGACCGCGCGCTGCGAGCTTTTTAAATTCATCGATATTGTAAGCAACCCCGCTTCCGCCACCTGCTAGTGTAAACGAAGCACGGATGATCGTAGGAAAACCTATCTCTTCAGCCGCACTTACCGCTTCTTCAAGATTGTATGCATATCTTGAAAATGGAAGGTCCATGCCAAGTTTTAGCATTGCTTCTTTAAAGGCTTGTCTATCTTCACCTTTATGAATCGCTTCAGGATTTGCTCCAAGGAACTCAATCCCCTCTAACATCCCTTTTTCATGCATCTTCATTGCAACGTTAAGTGCAGTTTGTCCACCCATTGTAGGAAGGATAGCATCGACTTTTTCTTTTTTGATTATCTCGGCAATGATATCTTCTTTGATTGGTTCGATATACGTGCGGTCTGCAAATTCAGGGTCTGTCATGATGGTTGCCGGATTTGAGTTGATAAGAATAACTCTATATCCAAGTTCTTTAAGAGTCTTGACCGCTTGAGTTCCAGAGTAATCAAACTCACAAGCCTGACCTATGATGATAGGACCTGATCCAATTAAAAGTATAGTTTTTATATCAGTGCGTTTTGGCATTTTTAACCTTTAGAAAAGTTTGTACAAAATTTTTTTATTATACGAAAAAAGCACTTAAAATTTGATGATTTTATAGAAAGTGGGAGCCTTACATGTAAGAAAATTGAGAGCTCTTTACATGTAAAGTTGTTAGAAGTTGGTTCTTGTTAGATTTCCCATCGATACATAAGAGAAATAAGTCCGCTAAACATGTATTTATCCGAAATGATTGGAGAGTCTTGTTCCGATTTTCCTAAATAGTCCGCGCGGAAGTTGAGTAGAGTAGACCACTTTTTTGTAAACTCGTATTTTGCGTATGTTTCAAATGACAGATCAACACTCGATGATGGAGAATATACGGGTCTGTTTAATGTAGCTTCACTTGAAGAAACACCATAATAATAGTCATTGAATTTTGCTGCATGGTACGTTGCCATGACACTTGGATAAAAATCCCAATTTTCGAGTTTAACATGTTGTCCGAGCTCGGCTCTAGCAATATATGAATTGCTTTTGTTTAAAAGATCTTGAAATAAAACAGCATTTAAAAAAGTATCTTTATACTGCATATCAAATCCAAGACCACCTTGAATGCTGTTGTCTTTGTTTTTCATGCCAGTAAGGGCAGATGAATCTTTTGAGGCATATCCCAGAGGTTGCGGCTCAGCACTCAGTGAAAATGCCCAACTAAAATCATCTTTTTTATCGCCCAAAAAATAAACGCCGACTCGTGTCCATCTGACATAAAAAAGATTATTGTCAAAAAATACAACTGGAGAGGGCACTACTTTTGTATCTGCACCTTTATATGGCTGTGTTTGAAAGTAGGGACCTGCACCTATTGACAATGGCGTCGTTTGCGTTTGCGCAACAATTTGTGTGATGAGTAGAAATAAAAAAACTAAAAACTTCATAATACCTCCTTAATAAGATAAAAATATCTTGGTTCTTTTGATTTATAGTAAGGAGAGATGACAGCGACTTGATAGCCCTGAGATGTTTTAATCGCAGTCACTTTTCCAACTTTCATCCCTTTAAAAAAAAGCTTATCTAGACCTGATGAGACAACTTCATCTCCCACTTTTATGGGCATCCAAGAGGGAATAAAGTTCACGATAATTGTACCATCATTATTTCCTCGGGCAATCCCAGGAGCACTGTTTTCTCCAATATAAACCGCATAGGTACATTTCATATCTCCATTAAGGAGTGCAATTGGCCTATTTCCATATGATACTGCAATACCTGCAACACTATCCTTATACACAAGCCCATAAATTTTTGAAGAGTTGAAATCCTTCATTTGAAGCCAAAGTTTATTGATATCTGAAAACTTTACATAAGAAATAGTACGTACAAGTTGGATTGTAGGATCTGTTTTGAGAGTTGTATTGCTTTCTTTGTAAATACTATTGAGTTCTGATGAAAGTTGTTGCATAAGAAGATGATCTTTATCATAATGTTCAAGTTTTTGAGTTAGTTCTTGTATGCGTTGTTGTTGATGAAAATGTTCATCGATTCCATCAGAAAAAGATTTTATAGAGTTAAAGTAGCTGTTTTGAACGGCATTTGAAAGTGATATAAATGGGGATTGTATAGTCGTAGAATAATATATAGCACCGCCAAGCAGTACTATAAAGATTGTAAAAAAAACAAGTAAACCCTTATTCATTCTCAAAAAGTTCTTGTAGTAAATCTATCTCCTCTAGAGCGCGACCTGTTCCACGAGCAACGGCCAAAAGAGGCTCATCTGCTACATAGACAGGGATTTTTACAATATCTGATAAAAATTTATCAAGATGACGGATTAAAGCTCCACCACCTGTAAGGATGATACCGTTATTTACAATATCTCCAGCAAGGTCTGGCGGCATTTGCTCTAAAACATCACGTAATGCTTCAGAGATTTCACGAAGCGGTTCACGCATTGCTTCTCTTGCATCTTCACTTGTTAATTCGATAGAACTCAAAAGCCCTTCAACCTGATCACGGCCATTTACAACAATCGTTAGCTCCTCTTCTAGGGGCATAGCAGTTCCGATAGCGATCTTAATAACTTCTGCAGTTCTTTCACCGATCAAGAGGTTGTATTTTCTTTTGACGTAATCTACGATCGCTTTATCAAGTTTATCTCCCGCAACGCGGATAGATTTTGATAGAACAAGACCACCAAGAGAGACAACACCTATTTCAGTAGTACCTCCACCGATATCGACAACCAAGTTTCCTTGGGGCTGGCGAATATCAATCCCTGCACCAATTGCTGCTGCCATAGGTTCTTCAATGAGGAAAACTTCACGTGCACCGGCACTTAGTGCTGATTCACGAACGGCTTTTCGCTCAACTTGTGTCAGGCCATAAGGCACACAGATGATGATACGTGGGCTAATAAGGCTTTTTCTGCCGTGTGCTTTTTCGATGAATTTTCTTATCATTTTTTCTGTCATATCAAAGTCGGCGATGACACCATCTCTCATCGGACGAATCGCTTTGATGTTACCCGGAGTTTTTCCAACCATCTCTTTTGCTTCGTGACCGACTGCGAGTACCCGCTGTTGACCATATTTTTCTGTTTTTACAGCAACGACTGAAGGCTCGTTAATGATAATACCTCTGCCCTTAGCAATAACCAAAGTATTTGCGGTACCGAGGTCTATGGAAAGATCGTTTGAAAAAAGTCCAATTAATTTATTTAGTATCATAGTATATGTGCCTTATGCTGTTTTTTTCTCAGTTTTTTTTACGTAAATAGGCTTTTCACCATTTTCGATCACATCTTTTGTGACGATAACTTCGTAGCCGCTGTATTCAGGAAGTTCGTACATGATATCGATCATATTTTCTTCTAAAATAGCTCGTAAGCCTCTTGCTCCTGTTTTTCTCTCTTTTGATTTTTTTGCGATCGCTAAAAGCGCATCCTCTTCAAAGTTGAGTTCTACATTGTCGATAGCAAACAGTTTTTTATATTGGCGAACAAGAGAATTTTTTGGTTCAGTTAAAATTCTTACCATATCTTCTTCACTAATCTCACTCAGTGAAGCGATGATCGGCAAACGTCCGATAAGCTCAGGGATAAGTCCATAATGTACTAAATCTTCTGGCTCAACCATATCAAAAGTCGGTTTTCGCTCTTTTTTACTTTTCTTGTCATGTCCAAACCCAAGAACATTCTCACCCTGTTTTTTCTTGAGTATCTCTTCAAGACCATCAAAAGCCCCGCCGCAGATAAAAAGAATTCCAGAAGTATCGATCTGAGTAAACTCTTGATTTGGATGTTTACGTCCACCTTTTGGCGGAATATTGACCATTGAACCCTCGATTATTTTAAGAAGTGCCTGTTGTACACCTTCTCCTGAAACATCTCTTGTAATTGAACGGTTTTCACTCATTCTAGAGATCTTATCAACTTCATCGATAAAGACGATTCCCTGTTGTGCACGTTCTATATTGCCATCGGCTGCTTGAAGTAAACGGGTAAGGATGTTTTCAACATCTTCTCCGACATATCCAGCTTCAGTAAGGCTTGTCGCATCTGAGATAGCTATAGGCACATTTAAAACACGCGCGATTGTTTGAGCCAAAAGTGTTTTTCCGCTTCCTGTTGGACCGATGAGTAAGACATTTGATTTAGCGATTTCAGTATCATCATCTTGTACATTGTGAGTTTTAAATATTCTTTTATAGTGGTTATAAACAGCAACGCTTAAAAGTTTTCTTGCGCGTTCTTGCCCGATGATATATTGACCTAAAAAGTTATCAAGCTCTTTTGGAGTCATTAATTCGCCAACGGCTTCAACTAGTTTTTTACTATTTTCTTTACTCTCATGCTCGTCGCCAAACATAATCTTATAAGCAGAAAAAACACAGTTTTTACAGATATAAACACCGTTTCCGGCGATTAATGGATTTTCATCACTCTCTTTTGCCTCGCAAAAGCTACAGTGTCTATGAATCATTATATTTTCCTCTCAAACGGAATACCGCGTTTTGTTTTAATAATAAAATTACAAATTTGTTGTACATGATGGTTTTGGCTTGTTTCTAAAAGATTGTTTGCTACATCTTTGAGTGGCTGTCCTGATTCGAAAAGATCTCGATAAGCTGATTTAAGTTCATCGATATCACCTCTTTCCATATGGCGTCTTAGACCTGTCAGATTTAATCCTCTGATACTTGCACGATTACCCTCAGCCATACAAAATGGAGGGATATCCTGAGCAAGTGCACTAGCACCTGCGATCATAGCAAAGTCTCCGATATGTACAAACTGATGAATAGGAGTCATACCGCCGATAACGACATAGTCACCCATCTCAACGTGTCCAGCAAGAGTCGCGGCATTTGCTAAAATACAGTGATTACCTATAATGACATCATGGCCGATGTGTACATAACCCATAAAAAGATTGTGGTTGCCGATGATTGTTCTTCCTCCGCCGCCTTTTGTTCCCGGATTGAAAAGTGTAAATTCTCTTATCTTGTTGTTATCGCCGATGATGAGTTCTACATCCTCGCCACCAAATTTAAGATCCTGAGGAACTGAGCCAAGAACAGAGTGAGAAAATACGTGGTTGTTTTTGCCAAGTGTTGTCTTACCGTAGATACAGCTTCCTTGATCGATGATTGTGCCATCACCTATGGTCGCTCCAGCAGAGATGAAACAATACGCTCCAATCTCTACATTTGCACCAATAACAGCACCATCTTCAATAATAGCTAAGTTAGATATTTTATTCATTATTTGTCTACAACCATTGCTTTGAGCTCAGCTTGTGCGACTATTTTGTCATCTACAAATGCTTTGCCATCGAGAATCCAGATAGCACCTTTGTTCTTGATCACGGTAACTCTGTACTCTAAACGATCACCTGGGCGAACTGGAGCGCGGAATTTTGCATTGTCAATGCTCATAAAATAAACTACTTTATCTGCCGCTTGTTCTTTTGTCATATCCATGCTTTTAAATGCTAAAATCCCGCCTGCTTGTGCAAGACCTTCGAGAATCATAACGCCTGGGTAGATCGGATGTCCTGGAAAGTGTCCTTGAAAAACTTGTTCTCCAATAGTTATATTTTTGTAGCCTATTAAACTTTCGCCGTTTGTGACCTCAGTAACTCTGTCAACAAGTAGAAATGGAAAGCGGTGTGGGATAATTTCTTGAATCTCTATAACATCCATCATTTATTAAAACCTTATATTATATTAAGTCGGATATTTTACCAAAATAAAGGTTAATATGAGATATAAGAAAGTTTTAAACTCAGAGTCGTTGAGCAATTTGCTTGGAGGATTTTGTAGTCATCAAGTACATTTGCACTCTCAATACACAACATAGTTTTGTACTCATTATTTTCCATATCCTTGATGGATTTGACTTTTTCGCTCCAAGGATTCCAAATGACAAGGGAGTCTGAGTTGCTGTTTTGTAAGAAAATAGCGCGATTTTTCTCTTTTAAAATGAGTTTTTTATTAGGATTGATATAGATTCTGTCAATCTCTTGATCTATATGTAAATCATCTTTTTGAACTTCCATAGTTTTACTGAGTTGATCAAAAAATGTGCTATTTTTGACTCCGAAAACTTCAACATCTGAAATATTTTTAACGCTCAAATAGGTATGAAGTGCCTGAGTAATCTTGAACTCTTTTACATTAGTATTGGTTGTTTTTAAGCTTACATGTAACGCTTTTGAGATGGTGATAGTGACAAGAAGTTCAAAGCTAAAATCCCAAAGAACTCTACTTTTTGGCGAGTCTGTAAGCTTGAGAGTTACGACACTGGTTTCATCATCTTTTTCATCACAAGAGACAAAGGTAAAGCGGCTGATCCTTGCAAAACCGTGTTGAGGAAGTGCAGAATCACTGTGTGGTCCAAACCAAGGCCAGCAGATCGGAATCCCGCCTCGGATAGGTTTGTTCTCTTCAAATTGTGCAAGTGAACTTAGCCATAAAAGTTCACTTTTCCCTTCCTTTTTATACTCAAAAACATGCGCTCCCTGAAGTGCTATTTTTGCACTTGAAACGCTATTTGTAACTTCAATATAAGGAAATCCATTTGAAAAAGTTTTAAACTCTATCATCTTTCTTCTCCACTAAAATCTCTTTGGTGTCTTCATAGATTTTTGCCTCAAGAGTCAAAGAAAGCTTCTCGTTTGTGATGGTTTTTACGACAATAATTGGCGTAAGATCATAGATATTTTGTGTGATTTTATAGCGTAAATCGAGCTCATCTTTGAATGATAAAGGGTTGTATATAAGCTCAGTTAGAGATGAAAAGTCTTTACATGTAAGCTCATTAAACTTTGACAAAGTGAGAAAACGGATCTCATCACGATTGAAAAAATGTATCCCTTCGATCTCAAATTCTATCCTTCCCTCAGCACGTTTTCTTGGCAGCGCCGAGTAAGAAAGTGCATACGCAGGAATGGAGTTTTTTTTACCTTGAACAAGCTTGCATGTAAGCTGTCTGTAGTTTAAAAATTTATGTTTGACTATCTTATACTCTTTGCCCTCATCTTCAAGTTGCATTCTTCTTTTGTAAAGTTCTAAACGCTCTTCTATGGAAGCTGGCATAATAGTTCCAGAGATTGGAGAAAACATCTCATCCATTAGTTTGTCTTGAGACTCTCTTTGCATTGTTAACCCGAAAATACAGCCGCAATAATCCTGACGATATAATTGCTCCTCTTTTGTCACACGACTTTGGTCTTGCGTACCTCCGCCACTTCTATAATCAACGGCGATAAACTCAACTCCATTTTTTTTGTAAAATTCGTCTCCGACACGTTTGAGCTGTTCTTGGGATTTGAGTGGACTCACTAAAAGTGTGGTCGTCATCTTTTTTTCGCCAAGTTCTAAGGCTTTATGTGCACTTACATCAAAGCGTTTATCAAAACAGACTTCGCAGCGTTTACCTTTTTCGGGCTCATTTTCTAAGCCACGAACAGCAATCATCCAAGCTTCAAAGTCATACTCGCCTTCTAAAAGATCGATGCCGAGTTTTTTGCATGAGCGTTGTACATCAAGATAGCGGAGTTGGTATTCAGAGTAGGGATGGATATTTGGGTCATAAAAAAAGCCCGTAAGCTTTTCCTCGGGAAAGTCGTTTTGGAGTTTTTCTAAAAAAAAGTGGCTGTCAACGGAACAGCAGATATGTACAAGCATCGGTTTAAAAAACCGTTACTGTATAGATATTTCCCTCATCCTCATCAGCTTCAAGGAAGATCTCGATGGAATGGTCATCAAAATGACCTTTGTAAAAGATAAGCATTCTATTTTCTTCATTGAACTTTGTAACGGTAAATGCTAGATTGATTTGTTCTAAGAAAAGGTAACAAATATCATAAGCTTCACTTAGATTTTTGACTGTAATATTGCCAAATCTTTCTTCTAAATCCTCTTCAAGTTTTGTAAAAGTTGCAAAAGCTTCCTTATCTTCAAGCTCTTGTTCAGATAAAACAGCGGCGGGTTCTTCCACTAAAAGAGTTTCTCCACAAAAAGGGCAATACGAGAAAGGGATAAAAAAAGTGTTATTTTTTATCTCCTGGAGAGGATTTGAACTATTTTCGATTTTATAGGAAGATTGCAGTGAAACTCCGACCTCTGAGTTTTCTTTAAGATTGAGAGCGATATCACTCCAAAAGGAGTGAACATCGCTCACATTTTGAAGATGCCTGATCCGTATATTGATCTCTTGTAATTTTACTTCAAAACAGTTGCACATAGATATAATCGATTATTTAGATTCTAAGATTTCAACAGATTCGATTTTGTCCTTCATCTTTAAAGAATCTAAAACAGCCATACTCTCTGCATCATCTTGTTCGATTCCACCAAATACTGTATGTCCGCCATCAAGGTGAGGACAAGCAACGAAACAGATGAAAAACTGGCTTCCACCTGTATTTGGTCCAGCATGTGCCATTGAAAGTGTACCTTTTACATGTTTGTGAGTATTGAGTTTTGTTTCACAAGGGATTGACCAACCTGGTCCGCCTGTTCCGCTTCCTGTAGGACAACCACCTTGAGCCATAAATCCTGGGATTACACGGTGAAAATCAAGACCGTTATAAAAACCGTCGTTTACTAAGTGAGTGAAGTTTGTAACAGTGATAGGAGTTTCTTCAGGATAAAGTTTGATCCATAGTACACCCTTACTTGTAGTCATTTTCGCCCATTGTGCTTTTGCTAATTCAGTTTCATTGATCTCGTATTTTTTTAAGTCTTTTCCAAATAGTGCCATTGTTTTGCCTTTAATTATTTTATTTTTGCAATTATAGTCAAAGTTTTACAAGAAGTCTATTTTGTGTCATAA
>JAVHRU010000022.1:0-19782 GCA_036171835.1 Sulfurimonadaceae bacterium
ATGTTTACTAAAGATAAAAAAGAGAAGTAATTATGGTACAATGCGTCAAATTATTTGTGCTTCGGTTCACAACTGACTTCGTTTTTATTCTTCTATTTAAACATATTTTTCGTAGCCTAAATCGACACTTGTTACATGTAACACTTCTAGCGGGCTAACACACACAAGGTACTTTCAACTATGTCATTTTCATCATTAGGGCTTAGCGCTCCTTTACTAAAAGCGATCCAAGACCAAGGCTACACAGAGCCAACACCGATCCAAAAACAGTCAATTCCAATCATACTCAGTAAAAAAGATGTCCTAGCAGGCGCTCAAACTGGTACAGGAAAAACAGCGGGATTTACACTTCCTTTACTTCAGATGTTGTCTGACACTAAAGCTACAGGTCGCCATATTCGCGCTTTGATACTTACTCCTACTCGTGAGCTTGCGGCTCAAGTAGGCGAAAGCGTTTCTACATACGGCAAATATTTGCCTTTTAAATCAAGCGTCATTTTCGGTGGTGTAAGCATCAATCCTCAGATCAAACAGCTTCAAGCAGGTCTTGATATTGTCATCGCGACTCCGGGACGTTTACTTGACCATGTGAGTCAAAAAACTATAGATCTTTCAAAAGTAGAGTTTTTAATCCTCGATGAAGCAGATAGAATGCTTGATATGGGTTTTATCAACGATATCAAGAAAGTGCTTGCGATTTTGCCAAAAAAGAGACAAAACCTTCTTTTTTCAGCGACCTTCTCAGATGAGATAAAAAGACTTGCGGATTCACTTTTAAACTCACCAACATTTATCGAAGTGGCAAAAAGAAATGCTACATCGGGAAATATCAAACAAACGGTGCATCCAGTTGACAGAGATCGTAAAAAAGAGCTTTTAACACACCTTATCAAAGAGGGTGATTGGAAACAGGTGCTTGTTTTTACAAGAACAAAACATGGAGCAAACAAACTCTCAGCTCAGCTTGAAAAAGATGGTATCTCATCAGCGGCGATTCACGGAAACAAAAGCCAAAATGCAAGAACAAAAGCACTTGCGGATTTTAAAAATGGTGAAGTACGTGTTCTTGTCGCAACAGACATCGCAGCGCGCGGGATAGATATAGACCAGCTTCCACATGTCGTAAACTTCGAGCTTCCAAATGTTGCTGAGGATTATGTTCACCGTATTGGTAGAACTGGGCGCGCTGGAAATGGCGGAGAAGCACTTTCACTTGTTTGTGTGGATGAGCATGAATATCTTAAAGGGATTGAAAAGCTTATCAAACAAGATATTCCAAAACATACATTTAAAGAGTTTACACCAGATCCGTTCATAAAAGCGGAGCCGATCCAACAAAGAAGCAACCAAAGAAATAATAACAGCAGACCTAAAACTGCGCCACAACGTCCAGCAAACCAAAGAAGAGGGAGATAATCCTCTTCTTATAAACGCGGACGAGCCTTACATGTAGCGTCGTCTATGATAAAAGAAGCCGTTCCATTTGCTACTTCTGTATGACGGAGCTTAATGGTTCCATATACCGTGATATTTTCATACGCATCCTCCATCATCACTCCTTGATCTTTTTTCGCAGTTACAAAGATAGTTTGATTTTCTGGCGAGGCAGGTACATGGATACAGGCCGCCTGATTTGGAAAGAATAAAAATGTACTGACACTCTCTCCATCAATATCAATAGGTACGATATAGCCTGAGAGTTTGACACGTTTTCCATCTATGGCTTTATTGTTGCCACCTTGCTTCAGCGCTTCTTGCATCTGTGCATAGATGGCTATTTCTGCTGGCGTTCCCTCTTTGACATGTGATACTTTTTCTTTATAAAAACTTACAATCTTTTGTTGATTGAAGTTTGGATCGATCAGCTTTGACCAGTCGTCTATATCAAAGCTAGGTTCACTTGAACATGCCGAAAACAGTAGGATAAACAGTAATAAAGAGAATTTTTTTATCATATTTTTACCATCAAACCATCTTGAAGAGAGTTTTTATAGGATTTTAGAGCGGGAATAACACTTACTATTATTGCGGAGATAAGCATTATAAGAAGGAGTGAAAGCTCATAGATATCAGGAAAATAACTAATCTGTACTGTTGTATTGAAAACAAGATTATTTAAAATCAATAGAAGCGTAAGTAACACATTTCCAAGTAATATCCCACTTGCAACGATGATAAATGCTTCTAGTGCAAAGAGGATAAAGATACTTTTCACCATAGCTCCAAGTGTTCGAAGGATCGCTATTTCGCGTCTTCGCTCACCCAGAGTTGCAAGCATCGTAGCTATCATCCCAAAGACCGCAGCTACAAAAACTATGCCTGAGATAAGCGTTAGGATTTCTTGCATGTTTTTTAGAAGGACATAAAGTTTTGAAAGTGCTTTAGCCGGAATGACCGCTTTGAGGTTTTCGCCTTTCAAATGTTCTAACTTGTCTGCTACATTTAAAATATCACTGCGGTTTTTAAGACCGATTAAAATCCCACTAATATGTTTGGGCTGTATATTCATCTTTGCAAGTTGCTCTGAACTGATATGCATATCTACAAACTGTCCACTTTGCCACTCTATATGAATAGCTTCATCCGCTTTAAGCTGAAAAAATACGCTTGTATCGTTTGGTGTTCCTGTAGGTTTTAAGATACCGCAAATATGAAAATCTCGATTTGTATGAGCGTGTGCATTTTCACCGCTTGAGTGTGAAAGATGGATAGTGTCTGAGAGTTTGAGATGAAGATTTTTTGCTACTTCACTGCCCACGACTACATCATAAAAATCTTGAAAGTCGCTTCCTTGTGAAAACTCAAGAGCTTTAGCAGAAGCATATCTGTAATACTTGAAATAATCATTTGTAGTAGAAACAGCGTCATAACTTTTAAAAGAATCTCCAACAGATAAAGGCACTGCCCATGTGACCTCATCCATCTTTGATATGGTTTGATAAGAACTATAATTCACTTCTTTAAGCGGATCTCCCATATGAAAGACAAGATTTAAAAGAATATCTAAAGAACCCTCGGGTGCTGCAGCTATAAGATCTGTTTGCTTGATAGTGTTTAAAAAATGGTTTTTTGCCGCTTTAGTAACTCTGTCAATGCCTAAAAGTAAAACGACACTGATGGCGATGGAGATGATGGAGAGAGTAAAAGCCATTCTTCTGTTCGTGATACTTTTTGAAGTTAAAAGCCAGAGTGTTTTCATAATAGGGCTCTGTTAAACTTTGAAAAATCATTATCTGTTTCGAAATAGGATGAGAGTTCTTTATCATGGCTCACAAAAAGCAGAGTAGAATCTTGTGCTTCTATTTGTGTAAAAAGAAGTTTCATAAAACTCTCTTTGGCATCAGAGTCAAGCGCACTTGTGGGTTCATCGGCTATGATGATTTTCGGCGCGCCTATAAGTGCCCGTGCTACGGCAACACGCTGCTGTTCTCCAACGCTGAGATGCATCGCTTGTTTGTTTAAAAGTGAAGAAGAGAGATCAAGTGCAACCATAAGTCTTTCTATTTCACTCTCTATATTGCTTACATGTAAGGCTTTTTGTTTTGAAAAGCCGCAAGAAAGGGCGATATTTTCTTTGACACTGAGATAAGGTAAAAGATTGAATTGCTGAAAGATAGTTCCATAATTATCCGCGCGAAATCTGTCTTTTTGTGAGGGTGAAAAGTTTGAGAAATTTGTTCCTAGAATCTTGATATCACTCTTTAAAGGTTCAGTGATACCACAGAGAATATTTAAAAATGTAGTCTTACCGCTTCCACTTTTTCCATGTAAAAAAAGGTGTCCACCACTTCTTACATGTAAGGGGTTAATGTCGAGGATGATCCTCTCACTTTGAGGATATTTGAAAACGCATGATGCGATTTCGATTATATTATCTGTTTGCATAAAAAATTGTATCTAATTTGGAGTTAACAGCGGTTCACAGAGATAAAATCCTTGAAACATATCGACTTCTATTGTGGTGAGTATGTCGTATACGGCTTTGCTGTGAACATATTCTGCTACGACTTTCATACCCATTTTATGGGAAAATACTACGATTGCTTCAACCAAAGTCAGTGCTTTTTTATCTACATCTATATTTTTAATCAAAGAACCATCGATTTTTATAAAATCCGGTTCGACAAAAAGAATCATTTCAAAACTTGAAAATCCACTTCCGAAATCATCAATAGCAATACGTACACCATAACTTTTGACTATTTTTAAAAATTCCATAAGTAGTTGTTTATCTTTGATAAGCTCAGTTTCTAAAATCTCAAATGTCACTCTCTTGGCTACATCAGGATTGCTCTCTAAAAAATTATAGAGATCATACATCAACTCTTTGTTTTTGATATCCTGATAAGCAAAATTGATGGAAAAACTATGTTGTGTATTTTGCATAAGGTAAAGTGAATGAAAGATGATTGTTCTTGAAAGTTCATTATATTTTTTTGTCTGTACAGAAATAGCTAAAAACTCAACAGGCGAAATAAAGAGTTTTTTTTCTCCGCCTTCTTGTACAAGGCGCATCAGTACTTCATGTTTAATAATGGTTCCATTTATGTCAAATATAGGCTGAAAAAAAGGAATGATATTTTCAGACTTTATAGCTTTTTGAATCTCTTTATTCCAGTACACATAGCGTGAGAGCCCTACTGCATCATTGGTAACATTTGAGTATGCTGAAAATTTTAGAGAATTTTTTTTGGCATGTTGGAGTGCAGCACCAGCTTGTTCTAGAATCGAACTGTTTGAAACTGCAAAACCGACTGTCACATGTACGTTGATACTCTCTTCTATGGTATCAATAAATATGTCATATTTTGATATAGCATCTATGAGATACTCGATATCAATGTAAATATCATCCAGATCAAATTTAGCTTCATAATCTAAAAGTGCAAACTCATTGGATGCCACTCTGTAGATCTGATATCCCTTCTTTTTTGAAAAATCATTTAAAAAATTTGCAATTTTTGTGAGTACGATATCTCCGGATTTGATACCATACATATTGTTTATGCAGTGAAAATTGTCAATATCTATTAAAAGTAGACTACCTATTTTTATAGATAATACATCATTCAACAATGTATTTCTCATTTGAAGTTTTGTTAATGGATCTAACATTGCTTTTTCTCATTTTTTTCAAGATTTAAATATTGAATATCATAACAAAAGAACCTTAGATAATAATATCAATAAGTATAAATTTATGATGATGAGTATGCTATGAATGGACTTGAATTGATGAAATATAAAGGAGATTATTATATAATCACCTCAAAAATATAAGAGAAGGATCTATTTATGGAGTGCGAATTTCCAACTATCAATTCAAATAAAGATGAAATAAAAGAGATTTTTAAAAGTGTTAAAATAATTGCGGTTCTTGGGCTTTCTCCAGATCCAGAGAAAGACAGTCACAGAGTTGCCCTATATCTGCAAAACTGCGGTTATAAGATAGTTCCTGTCTATCCAAAAGGTGATACTATCTTGGGTGAAACAGTATATAAATCTCTCGAAGAGATCCCATTTGCTGTAGATATGGTCAATATTTTTCGTAAACCTGATGCTTTAGATGCAGTTGCTGATGCATGTATAAAACGCGGTGATGTGAAAGTGTTCTGGGCGCAAGCGGGCATTGTAAATAATGAAGCAGCGCAAAAAGCAAAAGATGCGGGGATGCAAGTAGTGCAAAACCAGTGTGCGATGGTTGACCATCGCAATATGTAGGAAAACTCATTGTTAGATTTAAATAAAATATATGAAGCGCAAGAACGTATAAAAAATGTTGTTGTCAAAACACCATTTTCTTATGCACCATACTTGAGTGAAGCTTCAGGCTGTGAAGTCTACTTAAAAAAAGAGAATCTTCAAGTCACCGGCGCTTTTAAAATACGTGGTGCATATAATAAAATAGCTTCACTCAGTGATGAGCAAAGAAACAGCGGAGTTGTTGCCGCAAGTGCTGGAAATCACGCTCAAGGCGTGGCTTTTTCTGCTCAAATGTTTGGTATCTCTGCGACGATTATCATGCCAGATTCTACACCACTTACAAAGATAAACGGTGTGAGATATTATGGCGCAAATGTTATCCTCGCTGGTTCAAATTATGATGAAGCGTATGCGTATGCGCTTATTTACGGTAAAGAGAACTCTTTAGTGTTTGTTCATCCTTTTGAAGATGATGAGGTTATGGCTGGTCAGGGAACGATTGCTTTGGAGATCTTAGAGCAAGCAGAAGATCTTGATGCTGTACTTATCCCAGTTGGCGGCGGCGGTTTGATCTCTGGTATGGCAAAAGCGTTTAAAAGTATCAATCCTCATATCCAAGTTATCGGTGTAAGCGCAAAGGGCGCACCAGCGCTCAAAAACTCTTATGATCTTGGGCGGGCTGTGGATTCACTTTCTGTTCGTACTATCGCTGATGGGATCGCTGTGCGTGATTGCTCGTCCATAACACTCAAACATATACTTGAAAATGTTGACAAATTTATTGGCGTAGATGATGAAGAGATTGCAAGTGCGATACTTTATCTGCTTGAGCGTCAGAAGTTGGTCGTCGAAGGTGCTGGAGCCGTAGGTGTTGCCGCACTTTTACATAATGAACTTCCAGAGCTGAAGGGTAAAAAAGTAGCTGTAGTTCTGAGTGGCGGAAATGTAGATGTTACACTTTTATCTGTCATTATCGAAAAAGGTCTTATCAAATCAAGCCGTAAGATGAAGATCACTGTAACGCTTATTGATAAACCAGGTTCACTGATGAAACTCACAGAAATACTCAGAGACTTAAATGCAAATATCGTGTATATTGCTTATGATAGAACATCTATTTCTCTTGATTATGGCGATGCACATGTGACGATTCACTTAGAAACCAAGGGTGAAGAACATCAAAAAGAGATACTCTCAGTGCTTGAAAAAGAGGGATATCTTAGTAAGTATATTAATTAATATATGATTGCGATTGATCTTGGTTCAAATACATTTCGGTGCATTAGTTATGATTGCCAAACAAAAGAGTGGGGCGAGGAATATGAAACCGTTGTAAGAACGGCTGATGGCTTACATGTAAATAAAACAATCAACGAAAAAGCTTTAAAAAGAGTTGTAGACGCACTTCTTGAAGCGAACGAAAAATTGGATTTTTCATCTCATGAAGTGGTCGCTTTTACGACGGAAGCGATGCGACAAGCAGAGAATTCTGCTGAAGTTTTAGAAGAGATTTTTGCTAAAACTGGCGTTTTATTTAAGATTATCGATGGTGAGAGAGAAGCTACTCTTACGACAAAAGCCGTTAAAGGCAGACTTGATATTTTAAATTTTTCTTCCTCCTCTTTTACTCTTGTCGACATTGGCGGCGGTTCGACTGAAATCATCTTTTATAAAAATGGAAATCTCACTTCAAAAAGCTTCAATATAGGTATTGTCACACTCTCAGAATCATCAGATGATATCTATGTAATACGAAAAAATTTGGACAAACTTTTAATTCCTGTAAAAGAGTATATCAGCTCTTATTATGCTACTTATCAAAAGCCTGAAATTTTTGTGCAAACAGCAGGCACACCTACGACAATCGCGGCTTACTTACAAGATATGAATTATCATACGTATGATGCATCACGGATAAATGGCTATGTGCTAGATCAACAAGGATGTCAAAAAACTATGGATGATCTGCTTGAAATGGATGAGCAAACGAGAGCTTTTCATGTTGGAGTAGGGCGTGAAGAACTCATTATTTCAGGCATTATCATCGTTCAAAAGCTTTATGAACTGCTTGGATATACAAGCTCGGTTGTGATAGATGATGGTCTTAGAGAGGGAATTGCGCTTTCATATTGTGAAAAAAGTGATAAATAAAAGCTTAAAACATAAAAAAGTAGATAGATTTAACCTAAGTTATAGCTCTTTATTACTATAATTGGCGAATTTTTAACAAGGAGACGATATGCAGATTAGTGGCGCACAGATGGTCATTGAAGCATTGATCGCAGAAAACGTAGATACCATTTTTGGTTACCCAGGTGGTGCGATTATGAACGTCTATGATGAGATATATAAACAAAATTCTTTTAAACATATTTTGGCTCGTCATGAACAAGCCGCAGTACATGCTGCTGAAGGCTACGCAAAGGCAAGCGGTAAAGTCGGTGTCGCTATGATTACAAGCGGTCCGGGTTTTACAAATGCAGTCACAGGTCTTGCGGATGCATATATGGACTCAGTTCCAATGGTTGTCATTAGCGGACAGGTTCCTATGAGTCTTATCGGGACTGATGCATTCCAAGAAATAGACGCAGTCGGCATTAGTCGTTCTTGTACGAAACATAATTATCTTGTGACAGATGCGGCTGATCTTGCTCGCATACTTAAAGAAGCGTTCTATATCGCTCGCACAGGTCGTCCGGGACCTGTCCATGTAGATATTCCAAAAGATGTGACAGCGCAGATCGCAACATTTGATTATTCTAAACCAGTTGAACTTGAGACATACAAACCAAATGTGAATGGTAATTTACGCCAGATTAAAAAAGCAATGGAAGCAATAGCTGAGGCAAAGCGTCCACTCTTTTATCTTGGTGGTGGTATTATCAACGCAAATGCTGGTGAAGAGATTAGAAAACTGGTACAAATGACTGGAATCCCTGCTGTTGAAACACTTATGGCAAGAGGAACGCTCCGCTTCGATGATCCACTTTTGATCTCAATGCTCGGTATGCACGGAAGTTACGCGGCAAATATGGCGATGAGTGAAACTGATCTTGTTATTGGTTTGGGTGCGAGATTTGATGACCGTGTTACTGGAAAATTGAGTGAATTTGCAAAGAATGCAAAAGTGATCCATGTAGATATTGATCCAGCGAGTATTTCTAAACTTGTAAATGCTGATTTCCCAATTGTTGGGGATCTCAAAAATGTTGCTAAAAGTATGATTGAGATTGCCAAAACAACTGTTGATAAAGAGCGTTATACACCTTGGTTAGATACGATTGCAAACTTTAATAGACTTCATCCACTTGCTTATAAAGAGGATACAGTAGAACTCAAACCCCAATGGGTTATACAAAGAGTTGGAGAGTTGCTAGGTGATGATGCAAATATCTCAACCGATGTTGGTCAGCACCAAATGTGGGCTGCACAGTTTTATCCTTTTTCACGTCCTCGTCAATGGATAACATCTGGCGGTCTAGGAACGATGGGATTTGGTTTTCCAGCGGCTATGGGCGTCAAAGTGGCTGATCCTTCTCGTGTAAGTATTAACTTTACGGGTGATGGCTCAATACTTATGAACGTACAAGAGTTGATGACAACAGTGGAATATAAACTACCGGTTATCAATATCATTCTTAATAATAATTATTTGGGAATGGTACGTCAGTGGCAAACACTTTTTTACAATAAACGTCACTCTTCGACAGACCTTTCTATCCAGCCTGACTTTGTCAAACTTGCAGAAGCGTTTGGTGGCATAGGCTATAGAGTTACAACAAAAGAGGAGTTTGATGCGGCTCTTAAAGATGCAGTAGAAAAAAATGTGGTTACTTTTATAGATGTAAAAGTTCACAGACTAGAAAATGTTATGCCGATGGTTCCATCAGGCGGATCGTTGTTTAATATGATGTTAGAGTATAAGGAGAAGTAAATGGAAGAAGCAGCAAGACGTGTAATTTCGGTCATCGTAATTAACGAAGCAAGTGTACTTTCTCGTATTACAGACCTTTTTTCAGGACGTGGTTATAACATCACATCTTTGACGGTAGCACCTATCCCTGAGAGTAGATATTCCCGTTTGACAATCGTTACATCGGGTTCTGTTCGTGTCATGGAACAGATCACAAAACAGCTTCATAAGCTGATTCCTGTTTTAAAAGTTATCGAACATGCTGATCTCGTTGAAAAAGAGATGGCACTTGTGAAATTCCCAATCACTGAAAGTTTGAGTGATATTTCTGCACTTTGTAGCGCATATAATGGGAACATCGTTAATGTCAGTGAAGAGGTGATCATAGCAATGGTCGCGGATGAGTCAAAGAGAGTTGATTACTTTTTAGCGGCTGTAAAGCGCTTCCATCCGCGTGAGATCGTTAGAAGCGGTGCAGTCGCTCTCGAGCGTTAAAGTGTTACTCTCTTTTATCGCAGATTCTCTTTCTTGTAAGCATGTTGGAGAAGATGTGGAGATCACGTCTATGAATGATCTCTCACATGCAAGTGCGGGACAACTGAGTTTCGCAGAACATAAAAAATATACCACTGATTTACAAAATTCAAAAGCTTCCGCTTTTTTAATCCCCGAAAACCTTATAGAAGCTCTCCCAAAAAATAGTTCTTATATCGTCTGTGAAAATGTGTCTATCTCTATGGCCTATGCAACAAAACTTTTTGCTCCAAGAAAGATAGATTTTAAGGCGCCAGATCCACTTCGTGGCGAGGGCACTTATATAGATGAGCGAGCTAACATCGAAGATGGTGTTATCATTGGAAAAAACTCTACTATTATGGCTGGAGTTTATCTTGGCTCACATGTGTATATCGGGGACAACACGACTATCTATCCAAATGCAGTTGTCTACCGTGACTGTGTTGTAGGAAATGACTGTATTATCCACGGGGGAACTGTTATCGGGGCTGATGGATTTGGATTTTCTCATACTCAGGCGGGTGAGCATATCAAGATCTATCAAAACGGAAATGTTGTTATCGAAGATGATGTAGAGATCGGTGCAAACTGTGCGATTGATCGCGCCATGTTTGGATCAACCATCATTAAAAAAGGTGTGAAACTAGATAATTTTATCCACATAGGTCATAACTGTGAGATTGGTGAATACTCTTTGTTTGTTGCACAATCGGGAGTAGGCGGTTCTACAAAGCTTGGACGTAACTGTGTTGTAAGCGGACAAAGTGCATTTACAGATCATTTGAATATTGCACCTTTTTCAACATTTACCGCTCGAAGCGGAATTACAAAATCAATCAAAGAACCTCGTGGTGTTTGGAGTGGATATCCTCTAATGCCGCATAAAGAGTGGATGAAACTACAAAGTAAAATAGCAAAACTTACAAAAGAGTAAATTTTTAGGAGAGTGTTATGGATATAAAAGAGATAGCAAAAATCATAGGAATTGAGTACAATGGAACCTCTTTTGAAGTTACCGGAATCAATACACTACAAGATGCTTCAGCAAATGAGATCTCATTTGTCACAAATCCAAAATATTTTAAAGATCTAGAAGAGTCAAAAGCTGGTGCCATTATTGTAAACCAAGCTAGTGCTGCAAGTGTATCATCTAATTCTATTGCCCTTATTGTTGATGAACCCTATTTGATGATGGCAATTCTTAGTAAATATTTTTCATCGCCGATAGAAGATGAAAATGCACCAAAAGCAATCATGGGTGAGGGTACGAAACTGTCTCAAAAAGCAGAGATTGCAAACGGAGCGATTATTGGTAAAAACTGTACGATTATGGCAGGTGTTTACATAGGCAGTGAATGTGTCATAGGTGACAATACGATTCTTTATCCAAATGTCGTAGTTTATCGTGATTGTAAAATCGGAAGCGATTGTATTATCCATGCAAACACAACCATAGGCAGTGATGGCTTTGGCTTTGCGACAAATAAGATGGGTCAGCACACGAAGATATACCAAAACGGAAATGTCGTTATAGAAGATGATGTTGAGATAGGAAGTTCTACAACGATCGATAGAGCAGTCTTTAAAACGACTCTTATCAAAAAAGGTGTACGCATTGATAATCTTGTCCAAATCGGGCACAACTGTGAAATAGGCGAATATAGTGTGCTTGTTTCTCAAACAGGATTGGCAGGTTCTTCAAAGCTTGGACGTAATGTTGTTATGGGCGGACAAAGTGCAACTTCGGGACATCTTGAAGTTGCATCTTTCAATACTTTTGCAGCGCGTAGCGGAATTACAAAGTCTATAAAAGAAAATGGCGGTACATATGCTGGATTTCCATTGATGGATCACAAAATATGGTTGAAACTTCAAGCAAAATTGGCTAGACTTATAAAATAAACTAATAAAAGGAAGTAAGATGTCAAAAAATCTTCTAGAAGAAACAGCGATTCATTTACATGGTACAAACAAAGGTGTTATTTCCATAGCAAAAATAGATGAACCATATGGAAAAGATAGTGGTACTGTTGCAAGTATTGGTATTTCACTCAATGGAATGTCAGACGAGCCAGATTGGAAAGTTCATATTCCATTTGAAAATTTGGATGAAGTGATAGAAGCACTAAAAAAATTAAAATAATCTAACTTTGCCTTACATGTAAAGAGCTTACATGCAAGGGTAAAGATTATTTTCGAAGAGTTTTTACAAACCCTTCAATGCGCTTGATTCCTTCTTTGATACTTTCCATATCTGTTGCAAAACTAAATCTGATATAACCATCACTTCCAAAGCCTGAACCTGGAACAACAGCAACACCAGTTTTCTCTAACAACTCTTTTGAAAACTTCAATGAATCATTTGTAATCTCTTTGATATTTACAAATAAATAAAATGCACCATCAGGTTTGATAACCGAAAGTCCATCAATTGCATTGAATAGTTCTACAGCCACGTCACGACGTTTTTTAAACTCTACACGCATCATCTCTACATCAGCATCTGCACTTCCATCAAGCCCGGGTATAGCCGCTTTTTGAGTGATAGAATTGATGTTAGACGTACTTTGGCTTTGCAATGTTTTTGTCGCTTGGATGATGTCTGTACGGTGTGCAGCCATATAACCAAATCTCCATCCTGTCATTGCCACAGATTTACTTAGACCGTTGATCGTGATAGTACGTTTGAACATATCTTCACTCACAGCAGCTGAAGATGTAAACTCACCGTCATAGATAAGTTTTTCATACATCTCATCACTTGCAACTAAAATATCCGTGCCTTCTAAAACTTTTCCAAGTGCAGTGAGTTCATCTTTACTATAAACAGAACCCGTAGGATTTGAAGGAGATGTAAGTACGATCATCTTTGTTTTTGACGTGATAGCATTTTTTAGTTGCTCTGGAGTAATCTTAAATCCAGAAGCATCATCTGTATCGATCTCAACAGGAGTTCCGCCACAGTATTTTACAATTTCCGGATATGTAACCCAGTATGGAGCAGGGATGATTACTTCATCACCTTCTTCGACAACTGCTGAAAAAAGGTTAAACAAAGAGTGTTTTGCACCATTGTTTACGATAACTTGTGCTGGAGTATAAGTAAGTCCATTTTCTCTTTGAAGTTTATCGATAATCGCTTTTTTAAGAGCTGGAATACCATCAACTGCGGTATATTTGGTAAAACCATCGTTTATAGCTTTAATAGCTGCGTCTTTAATAACTTGAGGAGTGTCAAAATCTGGCTCGCCTGCAGAAAAACTAAGGATATCTTTTCCTTGCGCTTTTAGCTCTTGTGCGAGGTTAGATACTGCGATAGTGATAGACTCAGATAGGGCATTGATACGTTTAGTAAGCATGGTTATACCTTAGGTGAAATAAATTGCGGAATTATACCAAATTTTAGTTTTTCATAGACTTAATAAAAGATTCGTAAATATTTTCTAATTCGAGATCTTTTTCAAGAAGATTTTTATTGTCTTCAACCACAATATGTTCTAAGATGGCAACACGTTTTAGAAGATATTCAAACATCTCTTTGTTTATATCCGGAAGCATATTATGCATAAACGGATCTTTACAGCGTCCTTTTTCTATCGTATGAGCAGGAATACCGATAGCCGTTGAACATGCAGGAACATTTTTTACAACGACGGAGTTTGCACCGATTTTAGAGTGTTCCCCTATCGTAATATTTCCAAGCACCTTTGCACCCGCGCCGACTACGACATGATGGCATATAGTTGGATGGCGCTTGCCAGGTTCCAAACTTACTCCGCCAAGTGTGACGCCCTGATAGATAAGTACATCATCCTCTATAATAGTCGTCTCTCCGATAACCACACCAAAACCGTGATCGATAAAAACACGTTTGCCGATGGTTGCAGCTGGGTGGATATCTATATTAGTTATGATCTGATTGAGTCCCATTACTGTACGTGCTAGTTGTCGAAAACCATTCTTATGCAAACGATTTGCAACTCTATACCAAGCAATAGCCCAGACGCCGGGATAATTAAATAAAAAGTTTGTATACGACGTAAGAGCCGGATCATTCTTATATGCGTTTGAAAAATCTTCTTTTATATCACTAAATAATCCCACAAAAAGCCCTTATCTGGTCGTTCTAAGATAACCATTTTGATACATATAATTTTCTAATTTTTGAAGTGTATCATTTTTTTCTTCTTCTGTTATAAAATCACTTTGTAACAGATTTGTTTTAAGTTTTATTAATAATTCTCTAGCATTGTAGCCCATATCATCCAAAATATCCATAACGCTGATTGAATCTTCTATATTGTAGAGTTTGAATCCATCTTCTGTGATCTCAACACTACACTCACTTGGATGAGAAAAAAGATTGTGATTCATCCCCAAAGTCTCTTGATACGCTCCAACATTAAAAAAGCCTAAGAAATATTCTTCATTATCGAGATCAACATCATGCAGATAAAGCGGTTTTTTTGGATCAAAACCTATCTCTCCGTCACTGTCACAAGTAATATCCCATAAAGATGCCGGACGGATCGCTTTTTGATCGAGTCTATCGAGTGGCATAACAGGAAAACTCTGTCCTAAACCCCAATAATCTGGAAGACTTTGAAAGATAGAACTGTTGATTAAGTATCTTTCTTGAAGTCTCTCTTGGAGCTTTTTGATCTCTTGCGTCGGGCTTTCTTGACAGATATAAAGAGCTTTTTTAACGATATTGTGCGCTAAAATCTCAGCGTTTGATCTATCTTGTAAATCAATATATCCAAGATCAAAAAGTGTTAAAAGCGACTCAATATGATCAAGTGCATCATGGAGATATTCCATCGCATTTTTAGGTGTTAAAAGATCATATAACTCTCTGAGTTCCTCTAACAGAGGAGGATTAATCTCTTTGAATTTGATATGTTGCATCTGATAATCTTGCGTGAAAAGCTCTAAAACAGGCGCGATCAAAACTGCGTGCGATGCCACGATAAAACGGCCTGATTCTGTATAGATATTTGGATGTTCAACAGATTTTGAGTTACTGACTTCACGAAGAAGGAAAACAACGTCATTTGCAAACTCTTCTATCGAATAGTTTTTTGCAGATTCATTTTTATGCTGAGAGTATTCTACCGCAAGACCGCCACCAATATTGATGCTGTTAAGTGCGTCTGCACCCATTTTTTTAAGCTCTGCATAGATATTTCCCGCTTCTCTAAGCGCGCGTTTAAGAGGTGAAATATCCGACATTTGAGAGCCGATATGGAAATGGAGCATCTTAAAGTGTTCCATTTTGTCAGAATTGCGGAGCAACTGCATTGCCTCTAAGATTTCAGTAGAAGTTAGACCAAATTTTGCATCCATTCCTCCACTTTTTGCCCAAGTACCGCTTCCTGATGAGTGAAGACGAAGACGGATACCGATGTTTGGCATCTTAAGATCACAAGACTCAGCAACCTCTAAAATCGTCTCTAATTCGCCTAAACCTTCGATAGTAATAGTGATATTATGCCCGCTATGAGCCGCGATAAAACCAAGCTCGATGAGTTCTGTATCTTTGAATCCGTTAACGGTAATAGGATATCCAAGCGGAGTATAACTCATAGCCAAGAAAAGTTCAGCTTTTGAACCCGCTTCAAGCCCGTAACCTCTATTTTCTCCACAGTTTGCAATTGCTTCTACAACATTTGGAAACTGATTTACTTTGAGAGGAAAAACAGCGTTAAACGTTCCTTTGTAATTATTTTCTGAGATAGCATTAGAAAAAGAGTCAAAAAGTGTATCGATCTGTTTTTTTATAAGGTGTTCAAAACGAAGAATGAGGGGACCTCTTAGTCCTGACGCTCTTACTTTTTGTGTGATATCTATGACAGATGGCTTACTTCCGTAGTTGATACAAACCTTACCATTTTTTATAACAAAATTTTCATTGCCCCAAATATTTATTCCGTAATTTTTCATTCTATTTTCCTTATTCTATTTCAGCGATTGGGATAATTTGTTCTGTTTTTTCATCTAAGTTTTTAATCCAGATCTTATTCTCTTTAAACTCATTTTCACCGATAATCGCACAATATTTTGCATTGGCTTTATCTGCATTTTTTAGGTGAGTTTTAAGGTTTCTTGATTTGTACGAAACCGTTGCTTTATCTGTTTTTCGTTTTGCTTGTGCGAGTGAAATCACAAGCTCAACAGCTTCATCATCCATTGCTCCAAAGTAATAGCCATCACGCATAGTCTCAGGCATTATGATAAGCTCTAAAAGTCTCTCGATTCCTATAGCAAAACCAACAGCGGGTGTCGCTTTTCCATCAAGAAACTCTACAAGTCTGTCATATCTTCCACCGCCTGCAATAGCACTTTGCGCACCAATATTGTCACTCACAAACTCAAATGCTGTCTTTGAATAGTAGTCAAGTCCACGTACCAAATGATTATCGATTTCGAAGTTGATATTATTTGATGTAAGAATTTTTTTAAGATTTTCAAAATCATCATTACATGTAAGGCAAAGATTATTTAAAAGTTTCGGCGCATTCACATAAAGTGTCTGACATCTCTCGCTTTTACAATCCAAAACACGGATAGGATTTGTACCTTTACGACGCTGGCAATCCTCACATATCTCTTCAATACACTCATCTAAAAATGATACTAAACTCTCGCGATACTGAGGCATACAGTTACTGTCACCTAGGGAGTTTAGTTTAAGTCTGTATCCGATGCCAAGGGCATTAAAAATATCAGCGATCATCATAATCATCGTCGCATCTTCATAAACGCTATCTTCACCAAAACTTTCCACTCCAAACTGGTGAAACTCTCTTAAACGACCTTTTTGTGGACGTTCATAACGAAACATAGGACCGTGATAGAAAAATTTATAGTTTCCGCCGGCTTTGTCAAATTTGCTTTGAACAAAAGCACGTACGACTCCCGCTGTTCCCTCAGGGCGAAGGCAGACATCGTTTTCACCTTTGTCTATAAACTGGTACATCTCTTTGCCGACGATGTCGCTTGACTCGCCCACAGAGCGTTTAAAAAGGGCAGTTTCTTCTAAAAGCGGGGTTTCGATATAAGAAAATCCATAATTTTTTGCTATTCTCGTTGCGACTTCTATAAAATATTCAAATCTTTGTGACTCTAGTATGTCATTCATGCCTCTAAGTGATTGTATCATCTAGTTTTTTTCCTCTATAAAATTTATAATCTGTGCCGTAATATCGCTTACATGTAAGGATGCATCGATTTGTAAAAGCTCTACATGTAAGGCTTTTGTCGCTGTAATAAGTGAATCTTGGATTGATAAAAGATAATCGATTCCGCGTCCTTCGATTTTATCATGCTCTTTTTGTGAAAGTCTAAATGTTAGTTCTTCACGAGAGAGCTTTAAAACCACCGCTTTTTTTGGAAAAATATCCTTACATGTAAAGCGGTTTAGCTCGATGAGTTTCTCCATCTTAAAATGACCGACGACATCCGCATACGCTATTCCTGAGATCACGCTTCTATCACTTATAATAAGCTTCTCTAAGTTTGGCTCAACAACCTCAGCGACATGCTCAGCGCGATCAGCCAAGAAGATTAGAAGTTCAGCAATAGGGCTTTTTATCTCAGAAAAAAGAGCGATCTCACGAAGTTTGACTCCGAGCTTTGTCGCGCCTGGTTCTTTGGTGATAATCGCATCAGGATAGTTCTCTTTTAAAGCTTGTATTTGCGTACTTTTCCCTGCCGTATCAATTCCTTCAATAGTTATATACATATCATCTTCTTTTGTATCATAACTTGTACCTCATGAGGAAGCAGATGATCTGTCCTGCCATTAAATTTTAAAAGATTTCTCACAATAGAAGAGCTGATAAACGCATGTTGGAGTTTTGGCATCAGATAGACGGTTTCTATCGTATCATCGAGAGAATTATTGAGATATCCAAGTTGAAGTTCAAACTCAAAGTCACTCACAGCGCGTAATCCTCGGATCAAGATGCTGGCGTGTAGAGTCTTTGCAAGTTCTACTGTGAGATTGTTAAACCCTACAACACGTACATTTGTAAGTGTTTTTACTGCTTCTTTGACCATATCTACTCTTTGTTCGAGTGTGAACATCGGATTTTTCTCTTTGGAATCAGCCACTGCGATAATCACCTCATCAAAAAGACTTAATGCTCTTTCAATAATGTCAAAATGTCCGTTTGTAATAGGATCAAAAGTCCCCGGATAGAGTGCTATCTTATTCATCTTCATCCCATCTTTTATATAAGTCGTTTTCGATCCCAAGCAGATCAAACCACTTGCCAATCATAAAGTTTTCCATCTCATCAAGTGTTGTCTGCTCACTGTAATATGCCATGACCGGAGGCGCGATAATAATCCCTAAAGATGCAAGTTTATGCATATTTTCCAAAGCTATGGGGGAGAAGGGCATCTCACGTGGTGCTAAAAGCAGAGTTTTACGCTCTTTTATCATCACAGAAGCAGCGCGCGTTGTGAGATTGTCTGATATCCCGCAAGCAATCTTTGCAAGGGTATTCATACTGCATGGAATAATCATCATTGCATCCACTTTGAAGCTTCCGCTTGCGATGGAAGCTGCGATATTTTTTTCATCGTGGACTATGATATCTTGCTCTTTATCTAGAACTATTTTGGCATGTTCTGAGATTATAAGATGTTTTTGGATACCGTTTGGTAACAAGGAAAGTGCTTTTAAGCCCAAGCTTGCACCGCTTGCACCACTTATGGAAACGACTATTTTTTTCATTGAATCTCTACTCTCTTTAGTCCGACGACCTTCGCCCTCAATTTTTTTCCATCAGATTTACGAACAGAGATGATATCCCCTTCCTTCCCGTCTTGCTCAGCTATAACGCTAAACGTGATAGATACACCACCATCTTCAATGCTGGCAATGACATACTCATCTCTTCTTACAATACTTAAATACTCGACATCATTTTGGGTTAATATATCGTCAGATTCTAGTGAAAATTTGCTTTGATATTGATGATTTGCAATGTTTGTCAGAGGATCTGCCTTAAAGCTTAAAAATTTCACGCTCTTGATCTTGGTATTTTCAAAAGAGATTTGTTCATGACGTTTGATAATTTTTGTGGTTACAACGACGTCAATGTCAGCATCTAAAATATAATCAAAAAAGATCATTTTGTGATCAGGTGTCACAATAGAGAAAGTCGAATAGTTTTTATATAAAGTTTGTTTTTGTAAAGAGAGTGAAAATGTTTTTGGTAGTTTTGTGAGATATGAACGAGGATAAAGGCTGAGACTCTTTATCTTTAAAGTAGGATATTTAGTTAAAAACTCTTTTTTTAGAGCCTCTGTGATTTTATCGATATCGATGCGAGATTTTTCTCGAAAATTGATATATCTGACATCATTTTTTTTGATCTGGATTCCATGAGTTTTAAAGATCGCTATCACTTTCTCAGCACTTGTTCGAAGCATATGCTTGTCATCATCATAAGAAAAAAGCAAAAAATCGTTTTCTACTTCTTTAGAAATATCGCTTGCATAAATATCTCTGCCTTTTGTTTCATAATTTTCTTGCAAAGTGATCGCGTGAAGTTGTAGAGTTAAACAAAGCAACAATAAAACAGTTTTTACAAATGACATCAAATCTCCAAAATAAAAGTGCTATTTTAACATATAAC
>JAVHRU010000023.1:0-4563 GCA_036171835.1 Sulfurimonadaceae bacterium
CATCGTTTGTGGACGGGAATTATAGGAAAATATTAAATCAATGTCAAGAGGTTTTGGAAAGAATTGTGTAATTTCTTTAAAAGAATTCATTTATTACCTATTTTGTATAATTTCTCTACTACTATAAGGGCATTTTCAGTACCCATTAACTATCTGTTCACTATATTGCATTAAATTAATGTTCATAAACGACGTGTACAAAACAAACTATATACTATAGTATATGTCGGTAGGAGATTTAAATGGGATTATATGATAGAGATTATGCAAGATCTACTTCATTCGGTTTTGAAACTGCGCGTCGCACTGAGGCGCAAACTGTTTCTTTCGTAAAAGAAACTTATAAACTTTTCGCAGCATCTATGCTTGCTGCTGCTGTTGGAGCATATGTCGGAATTCCTTTTGCTGGAGTTGTAGCGGCAAACTATTGGTTTATTGCTATCCCTTGGATGCTTTTTGGAATGTTTGGTCTTAATATGGTTAAAAATAAACCTGGAATCAATATGATCGCTCTTTTTGCTTTCACATTTGCGAGTGGAGTTATCATTACTCCTTTACTAAGCCATATACTTAATATGAATGGCGGTGGGGCTTTAGTTGCCAATGCATTTTTAATGACTTCTGCTCTTTTTGGAGCACTCAGCTTCTTTGCAATTAAAACAACGAAAGATTTTACTAGTTTTGCAAAACCGTTGATGATAGCTTTTTTTGTAATCATCGCGTTTTCACTGATCAATGTGTTTTTCATTAAAAGTCCTATGATCTTCTTAGTGATTCAAGCGGCATTTTTACTTATTATAAGTGTAATGGTTATATTTGACACACAAAATGTCATCAATGGAGCTTATGAAACTCCAATGGATGGAGCGATTGCTTTATACTTGGATTTCTTCAATCTATTTATCACATTACTTCAACTCTTTGGTATCTTTGGTTCAAAAGATGACTAACAACACTCTTACACCCGAACTTTTTCGGGTGTGTGATGCAAATCTCAACCGCTTAAAAGAGGGAATCCGCGTTGTCGAGGATATCGCAAGATATAAAGATAACAATAAAGAGCTCTCGCTTCAACTTAAAGAACTTCGTCACTTAGCTAAAATCGATAATATGAAACCGCTTCTAGATGGAAGAGACAGTATTAATGATGTTTTACGTAAATCAACTGCTTCTGAAATGAAAAGAGAGACCCTAGAAAGCATCATCACTGCAAACTTTAAACGTGCACAGGAATCATCTCGTGTACTTGAAGAGATCTACAAACTAGTCGATGCAGAACTTTCTGAAAACTTCAAACATATACGCTACTCTCTCTACACTTTGGAAAAAGAGTTTATATAAACGACTTCGAACTCCAGATAGGTTAGAGGGTAATCTTGCATTAACTTTTTTGTTTGCTTATATGTAAGCAGATTACGTCCGCCACTCACTCCACTTCTTTTAATATAACGAAACATCTCTCTTGTATTTTCAAACTCTAAAGTGTAAGAGATCTTCTCTGTGCCTACACCCTCAGGGCACTTCGCATGTAAACATTTTTCTGCAAGCTCTTTGAGTGTTTCATATGATGGGATAATTGAATTTACACCAGCTGTTTTGTTTAACGTCGCAAATGTCCCTGAGCTAAAGATTGCTAAAGAAAAAGGTAGATGAAATTTTGCAATATCAGAGAAAACTTTCTCTAAATCACTTGCCCACTGAAGTGCAGATGCGGAGATGATGTAATCAAACTCCTCTTTTAGTAACTCTTCAAAAAGCTTTGTATCATTAAAATCACCTAGTTTACATGTAACGTTTTTGGCCTTTGGATGAAGCGAAAGCATATTGGATGAAAAATCAACTCCGACAAATTTCTCTATTTCCCAATCTATAAGATTATAAATAGCACCACTTCCACATCCCAGATCTAAAATCTTTTTAGGCTTATTTGATAGTGAAGAGATAAGTTTTTTTGCCACTTCAGCTTGTATCTGGTTGAGTTGTTGATATTTATGTGCGTGTTTAGAAAACTCTTTATTTATGCTCATCTCTTATTTACAACCAATGATATTATAAAAAATCCGATAACACACATTACGATAGTTGCGCCAGAGGGAAGCGAGTAATAATAGGAAAGCGTCATACCAGCAGCAACAGAAGAGAGAGCAAAAGATAAAGAGATAAGAACCGTTTTCAAAAATCCCTGTCGATACTGAAGTGCTGCAATACTTGGAATCACCATAAGTGCACCAATCAGCAAAGTCCCAACAACCCTTATAGAAAGTGCAATTATAACAGCAACTACAGTGACAAGAAGATAATTAAGCATTTTTACTTTGATACCGCTAGTACGGGCAACTTCTTCATCGTAAGCGATAAAGAAGAGTTCTTTAGAAAAACCAAGTAACAAGACAAGTGAAATAGAGCCGAAGATAGCCATCGTCAGAAGATCATCATCATTCACAGCCAAAATAGAGCCAAAAAGGTAGCTAAAAAGAGAGTTGTTAAACGCTCCCCCAAGTGAGACTATGATGATGGCTAAGGCAAGTGCACCTGAAAGGAAAATAGCCAAGATAGCATCAGAGTAGAGATGAAAAGAGCTACGGAGATATTCTATGAGCCATGCACTAAATATCGCCATGATTACAGCCATCCAAAGTGGAGAAAGTCCGGCAAAGAGTCCAACAGCCACACCCACAAGCGCGGAGTGTGCAAGAGTCTCTGTCATCATAGAGTAGCGCTTTAAAACAACAAAAGAACCACTTATGGAAGCGAGTGTCGCGATAATAAATCCGGCTAAAAATGCTCTTTGCATAAAATCATATTCAAACATCTCTCTCGCCTTTAATGGTGATGGTGGTGATTGCTGAGCAAATGTGCATCCACACCATAAAGTCTACTCATATCTTCACAGCTTATCGCTTCTTTTGGATTGTTACATATAAGAAGTTTGCGGTTTACTGTAAAGAGCCTTTTGATATCATCTGCAATCACCCCGATATCGTGTGTTATAAAAATGATAGTGAGATTTTCTTTTTGATTCAACTCACGCAAGAGCTCATAAAATCTCTGTTGAGAGGCGACATCGACTCCAGTATTTGGTTCATCGAGAATTAGTACTTCTGGCTTTGAGGCAAGTGCACGGGCTATCATCACCCTTTGTCTTTGTCCACCGGAGAGTGTGCCAATCATCTTATCTTTGATATCTAACACATCCATTTTTCTTATAGCATCTTCCACACAAGCGGCATCTTCCGCACTGTATCTTGCAAAAAAACCTCTTTTGGCTGTTCTGCCCATTTTCACTACATCCAAAACAGTTGCAGGAAATGCGGCATCTACATGGGAAGCGCGCTGAGGAACATAACCGATCTTGTGCCACTCTTTAAACTCTTCGATACTTTTTCCAAATATCTTGATCGTTCCACCAGTTGGTTTTTCAAGTCCCAAGAGTAAGCGGATAAGTGTTGTTTTTCCTCCACCATTTGGACCGATGATGGCATCATATTCACCTGGAAAAATCTTTAGTGAAAGGGAGTCTAAAATCATCTGAGAGTTGATTTGTAAACTTAGTGATGCAACATCAAAGATAGGAAGGGCAAATTTCATTGACATTCTCTGGCTTTAGCTATTTTTCCTAAGTTGTCGAGCATCAACGAGTAATAACTACTACCATTTTCAGATTCTGTCTTTGTAATATTTGCCAAAGGATCAAGGACATTGACTTTTACATGAGCATCTGTCGCTATTGCTTTTATGACCTTATCGCTTGCAAAAGATTCAAAAAAGATAGTGTTGATATTTTTTGTTTTTACGCTGCTTATGATACTTCCCATAACCTTCGCGCTAGGTTCTGCATCCGGAGAAAGTCCACTGATTGACTCGACATTAAAATTATATTTTGTAGCCAAATAGGAAAATGCATTGTGTTCCACAACAATCGTATCTACCTTACATGCAGAAAGCTTTTCTTTATAAAGTCTGTCGAGTTCATGAAGCTTTGCTATGTAGTTCTCTGTGTTTTCTTCGTACATATTTTGATTTTGAGGTGATATTTTGATGAATTTCTCTTTAAGGATATTGGCAGCGATAATCATATTATCTACATCAAACCAATAGTGCGGATCATAATCTGAATCATGATGATGTTCATCCTCTTGTGTTGCAGATGCATCTAAAAGTTTCATGTAACGGCTCATATCCAAACCATTTTTTTGATCTTCGAATGTGTGGGCCCAAGGCTGAAGTCCTGCACCGCTATAAACAACAAGCTTTGCGTCATGAACTTTCGCCATGATCTTGGGAGTCGGTTCAAAGTTATGTACATCTACGCCATAAGGTAAGATACAAAAACAATCCATACTCTCACCTGCGACATTTTTTGCAACATCATAAAGAGCATAAGTGCTCAGTGCTATCAGAGGTTTGGCATTTTTTATTTGCGCAACTTCCTGTTTTTGGCTTATTATGAAGCGATAAGACACAAAAGCTCCTAAAAGCAATACCAACAAAATCGATAAAGTTTTGGGTGTTTTCATACTATTCTCTTTGTGTAAAATTAAGCTGATTATAGCCTATTGTAAC
>JAVHRU010000024.1:0-4518 GCA_036171835.1 Sulfurimonadaceae bacterium
TGCATCATTAAACTACTACGACTGGACAAATAAGTGAAAATATTAATTATTGAAAATGAGATCTATCTAGCGCAAAGCATTGCAACAAAATTGGGTGAACTTGGGCACATATGTGACATGTGCACCTCAACAAAAGATGCTTTAAAGGGTAACCTTTACGATATCGTTTTACTCTCTACAAACATTAACGGGCAAGATTTTAATCCTATCATTGAATCTTTCAAAAAGTCTATTGTTATATTAATGGTTTCATACATTAGTAATGATACTGTCTCAAAACCTCTCTCCGTGGGAGCAAAAGATTATATTCTCAAACCTTTTATGATAGAAGAACTAATCCGGAAAATCAACCATTTTCAAGATTATGAACGTCTTAAGCACCAGTCAGAATCATATGAGAGATACCTCAATCACAATTTTGCGTCTATTTCCGATGAGCCTAATATTTCAAATATGGAACTTCCGATTTTTATCTCTTGTAATTTTCAAAAGTATTCAGATTCATTTGCTTTTAAATATGCAAATAAACAAAATAAGCCACTCTATTTTGTCTCTCTGACAAATCCAAAAGCGATGAGTGAGATCTCGATGTTGCCAATTAGCACCATCATCTATGTTACAGATTTTCAAGTCATAAAAAAGTCAGATAAAAAAGAGTTTTTGGAACTTATCAAAGGTAGAAACGTTATCGTCTCCAGTACAGATAAGATAGATGACATAGACTATGAGATCATCGATATCAAAAGCGATAACAACATTTTCGATCAAAGTGATATCCTCCCTATCGAGGATTACGTCAAGTATATTGTGTTAAACTATCAACATAAATTTCCAGATACAGAACTCTCCAAAAAACTTGGAATATCAAGAAAAAGCTTATGGGAAAAGAGAAAGAAATATGGCATCGCAAAGAAAAAATAAAGTTCTTATCATTGACCATGAAGCAGCTGCTGCTTTAGAGTTTTTAAAAGCTGGTCTCTTGTACCCAGTTGTCTCATTAATGAATAAAACTGAAGTTTTGGAAGTTCTCTCAACCTCAACAGTAAATAAAAAAATATTTCCCTTTCCTTTTATCCTTGCACCTTCTGGAAAACGTAATGAAGTGGTTCTTCAAGAGATGCATGCAGGTGAAAAACTTGATCTTATATGTAATGGAGAGCTCTTTGCCACACTTATTGTAGAAGAGGTTTTTGAGATTGACCCAAAAGAGAGACTTCGCCATATCTACGGAACAGATGATGAAACACATCCGGGAGTAAGATCGACTAGTAAAAGACTTGGTAAATATGCTGTTTGTGGTGATTATACACTCGCTCATGAGATTCCAGATCTTCATAAAGAGTATATCAAAGAAGCTATAGAGCTCTTAAATGCTAAAAATATCACGGCTATTATGATGGCAGTAAATCCTCTTCATCGTGCACACGAGCGTCTTATAAGACAATCTTTAGAAAGCAGTGATCTTACTGTTATTTTTTTACTCAAACCTTATGAAACAGCAGACCTTCAATACTCTCTCAGATATGAAGCGTTGAAATATTTTGTAGATAACTATCTCCCTAAAAATAGAGTTCTCATTATTCCTTTAGAGACAAACTATATCTTTGCGGGAATCAATGAAATCATCATTGATGCTATTGTTGCAAAAAACTATGGTTGTACAAAACTCACCATTGGTCCAAATCATGCAGGTCTTGGAATGTATTATGACAGTAATACCAATAAATCGATTCTTGATCGTGTGACTGATATTGGCATTAATATCTCTATTGCAAGTGAATATGTTTACTGCAATATATGTAAAACTTTAGTAAGTACAAATACCTGTCCTCACGGTCAACATCACCATATTTCTTATCATGCAGAGTCTATTTTGGAGCTTTTAAAGCTTGGAATAGTTCCTCCTGCCGTTCTGCTAAGAAAAGAGATCTCTGCCCTTTTACTCTCAAAAATGTTTAAAAACAGATTTAAAAATCTTGAAAAGATGTATTATAATCTTCTTCCTATCGGTGGCCTCTTAGAAAGCCATACGGAAGAAGAGTTTTACAAAGAGCTTATGAAGCTTTACCAGACAACATCACTTACATAGGATTTTTATGAATCGTTTTTTTATAACTTTAGGATACAGCGGACTCTACCCAAAAGCTCCCGGAACTGTGGGCTCTTTTGTAGCACTTTTAATTGGAATCCCTGCGCTTGCCTATCTTGGTAACCAACTTATGTTTACACTAACCCTGCTTATCTCGGCAATCGCAGTCAAAGAAATCAACCGTTATGAAGCAATAAGCAGTACACATGATGATAAAAGTATCGTCATCGATGAACTTGCTGGAATGTGGTTTGCGCTTTCTATAGCTCCTGGTGTGATGCTAAATTTCAGCGATATTTTTGATTTTTCAAACGGATTTTTGATTCAATCATTCTTAGCATTTGCACTTTTTAGATATTTTGATATCGCAAAACCCTCTATTATTGGAAGAATAGATAGAAATATGAGTGGTGGCCTTGGTGTGATGCTCGATGACATTGTTGCAGGATTCGCTGCTGGTATATCTGCAGCGGTTTTATGGCAAGTATGGTTAAAACTTCTACCATATTTTGCATAGAAAAGCCTTACACCCACAGGGTACCCCGCATGTAGAGTGCCCTCTACGTAGAAATATATCTTGGATTTAAGAGTTTAATAAATCTTAAATCCCCTCAGCAATCATTGCATCAGCAACACGTTTAAATCCTGCGATATTTGCCCCATCTATGTAATTCCCTTCCACTCCATAATCTTTTGCTGTTAAAGCGATCCGCTTACAAATCTGTTGCATTGTTTCTTTGAGCTTTTCGTCCACTTTTGCAAAAGACCATTTTTGCATAGACGCATTTTGACTCATCTCAAACTCACTCACAGAAACTCCACCAGCATTTGCAGCTTTTGCAGGAGCAAAGCATATCTTATGGGTTAAAAAGAGTTCTGTAGCTTCAGGGGTTGAGGGCATATTTGCTCCCTCACTCACTGAAACACAACCGTTTTTTATAAGGTTATCGGCATCTACTTTTGTCAACTCATTTTGCGTTGCACATGGAAATGCCGCGTAACAAGGAATACTCCATACAGAATGTCCTCCATCAGGATAATCTGCCACAGGAATATAATTGGCTTCTTTATGAACACTCGAATATTCGCTTAAAGAAGCTCTTCGCTCAAGCTTAATCTCTTTAATCAATTTTAGATCAATTCCACGACAGTCATAGAGTGTTCCCATAGAGTCTGAACAAGTGACAACAATCGCTCCAAGTGATTGTAATTTTTCTATCGTATAGATTGCCACATTTCCTGCACCGCTGACGGTACATACTTTCCCTTTAAGCGGTTCTTTTCTCTCTTGCTCCAACATCGCTTCAGTAAAATATACAACTCCATATCCCGTCGCCTCAGGACGCATTAAAGAGCCTCCGAATATAAAAGGTTTTCCTGTCAAAACGCCCTCATATGTAGATGTTATTTTTTTATACTCACCAAAAAGATACCCTATCTCACGTGCACCTACGCCAATGTCACCTGCTGGCACATCCATTCTCGGTCCAATGTACTTATGAAGTTCTGTCATAAAAGCAGAACAAAACTTCATAATTTCAAAATCACTTTTTCCCTTAGGATCGAAATCACTTCCGCCTTTTGCTCCGCCTATGGGAAGACCTGTGAGAGCATTTTTAAGTATCTGCTCAAATCCTAAAAATTTGAGTATTCCCTCATTTACTGTTGGATGAAAGCGAAGTCCTCCTTTATATGGTCCAAGAGAGTTGTTAAACTGTACTCTATATCCTGTGTTTACCTGAATAACTTGCTTATCATCCATCCATGTAACTTTAAATTTTATGATTCTATCGGGAATGATGAGACGATCTAAAATAGCATATCTTTTATACTTTGCATCTGATTCAAGTAAAGGTCTAATAGAGGCAATTACCTCTTCCATCGCCTGAAAAAAAATAGCATCATCAGCACAATTTGAGTGTTTAAATTTATCAAATTCATTTTTTATAATATCTAACATCTTTTCTCCATCTGACTTAATCTCATTTATTATAGCAGATGTTAAAAAAATTAGCTTCTAATCTCTTTTTGATTTGTTAACTGTTGTAAAAAGTTTGAAATATTTATGAGTGAAAAAGTAATCAAAAAAATCAAAAGTCCAGGAAAAAAGCTGACCCACCAAGCGATTTGTATTACCTCTTTTCCATCACTCATAATACTTCCCCAGCTCATCTGCGGAGCCACAATACCAAGACCTAAAAAGCTCAAAGCCGATTCTGAAAGGATCGCACCGCCAACTCCAAAAGTAAAACTGACAAAAAATATTGGTGCTAAAAGCGGCACATAATATTTTAAAATTATCTTTGCCTTGGAAACATTAGCAATACGAAGTATCTTAATATAAGGCTGTGCGTTAATAGAGTAGCTTTCACTTCTTACGAGTCTCGCTGTTGTCATCCATCCAGTTATAGAGATGATAAGGACAAGTA